>CALDHQ010000614.1 GCA_937894055.1 uncultured Polymorphobacter sp. | reverse complement strand
CGCGATCTGGACGGAAGGGCAGGGGCTGTCCCGCCATATTCGATAGAAACCTGCCCGGCAGCTGTGCGCCCGATTCAAGACATGAGCGCCACTACCGGAAATGCCCGGAAGCGGACATTTTATCGCTTCCGTGCGATCTGGATGGCTGGGTTGTGCAACCGGGGGGGCAACGTCAATCAGGCTGGACGCTCGTAACAACACCCGACATCCCCCTCGCATCCAGACCGAACGCAATCTTGTCCCCCGCCTTCAGGGTCGACAGTGAAAGCTTCGACGCCGCTGCAAATGTCATGGTCATCGGTGGCCAGCCAAGCGCAGCGATTGCGCCGTGCGCGATGGTGATCGTGCGCGCCTTGGCATCGACCGCCTTGATGACGCCATGGCCCTGCGCATGCTTGACCGCGACGTCGGTAGCCATCGGCATTTCCGCGGCCAGCGCGGCCGCACCGGCCGGAGCTGCAAGTGCGGCGATGGCAATCGCAATATATTGATGTTTCATGGGTTGGTCCTTTCGGTTGGGGTGGAAACGAGATGCCGCCGCTGCAGCAGCAGCCACGCGGCGGGAATGACGAGCATCGACAGCAGCGGCGCGGTGATCATCCCGCCGACCATGGGTGCGGCGATCCGGCTCATCACCTCGGCACCGGTGCCGAGTGCGAGCAGTATCGGTAGCAGGCCCGCAAGGATCACCGCGACTGTCATCGCCTTGGGCCGGACGCGCAGAAGCGCGCCCTCGCGGATCGCGGCGTCGATGTCGGCGGCGGACGGCGTCGGGCAGCGCGTCGCCAGCGCCGATTTGAGGTAGATTAGCATCACCACGCCGAACTCCGCCGATACGCCGGCAAGTGCGATGAAGCCGACGCCGGTGGCGACCGACTGGTTGTAACCCAACCAGTAAAGCATCCAGATCCCGCCGGTCAGCGCGAACGGCAGCGTCGCCATGATCAGCCCGGCCTCGGCAAAGTTGCCGAACGTCAGGTAGAGCAGGATGAAGATGATCAGCAGCGTCGCGGGCACCACCAGCTTGAGCCGCTCGATCGCGCGCTGGAGATATTCGAACTGGCCGGTGTAGGCGATGGAGACCCCCGGCACCGGCTGGACCCCGCGTGCGATCGCCGTCTGCAGGTCGCCGACCACCGAGGTCAGGTCACGGCCGCGCACATCGATATAGACCCAGGTCGCGGGCCGCCCGTTCTCGCTGCGCAACTGCGGCGGCCCGTCGCTGATGCGGACGGTGGCGACAGTGCCGAGCGTGATCTGCTGCAGCGTCGGCGTCAGCACCGGCAGCGCGCGGAGCTTCTCGAGGCTGTCGCGAATCTCGCGCGGGTAGCGCAGGTTGATCGGGTAGCGCGCAAGCCCTTCGACCGTTTCGCCGATGGTCTCGCCGCCGATCGCGCCCGCGACGATCGCCTGGACATCGGCGATGTTGAGCCCGTAGCGCGCGGCGGCGGTGCGATCGATGTCAATGTCGATGTAGCGCCCGCCGGTCAGTCGCTCGGCGAGCGCGCTGGTGACGCCCGGAACGCCGCGCGCGACGCGTTCGACGTCGCGCGCGACGCGGTCGATGTCGGCGATGCTCGCGCCCGAAACCTTGACGCCGATCGGGCTCTTGATGCCCGTCGCGAGCATGTCGATGCGGTTGCGGATCGGCGGCACCCAGATGTTGGTCAGCCCGGGGACTTTGACCGCGGCGTCGAGCGCCTCGACGAGCTTTTCGGGGGTCATACCGGGGCGCCACTGGTCGCGCGGCTTGAACTGGATCGTCGTCTCGAACATTTCGAGCGGTGCTGGATCGGTCGCGGTTTCGGCGCGGCCCGCCTTGCCGAACACGGTAGCGACTTCGGGGACAGTCTTGATCATCCGGTCGGTCGTCTGGAGCAGCTGCGCCGCCTTCGCCGCCGACAGGCCCGGCAGCGCCGACGGCATGTAGAGCAGGTCGCCCTCGTCCATCCGCGGCATGAACTCGCCCCCCAACTGCGACAACGGCCATGCGGTCGTCGCGAACACCAGCGCGGCGAACAGCAACGTCGCGCGCGGCCGCCGCAGCACGAGATCGAGCGCCGGCCTGTACGCGGCAGTGAGCGCGCGGTTGATCGGATTGCCCGCTTCGGCGGGGATGCGGCCGCGGATCAGATAGCCCATCAGCACCGGGATCAGCGTCACCGACAGGATCGCTGCGCCCGCCATCGCATAGGTCTTGGTGTACGCCAGCGGCGCGAACAGCCGGCCTTCCTGTCCCTGCAGTGTGAACACCGGAATGAACGAGAAGGTGATGATCAGCAGGCTGAGGAACAGCGCCGGGCCGACTTCGGCGGCGGCTTCGGTGATCACCGCCCAGCGCGCGCTGCCCTCCAGCGTCTGCCCCGGATGCGCGTGGTCCCAGCGTTCGAGGTGCTTGTGCGCATTCTCGATCATCACCACCGCCGCATCGACCATCGCGCCGATCGCGATCGCGATCCCGCCGAGCGACATGATGTTGGCGTTGACCCCTTGCGCACGCATCACGATGAACGCAATCATCACCCCCAGCGGCAGCGTGATGATCGCCACCAGCGCCGAGCGCGCGTGCCACAGGAACAGCCCGCAGACGAGGCCGACGACGATGAACTCCTCGACCAGCTTGTCCTGCAGGTTGGCGATAGCGCGGTCGATCAGGCTCGACCGGTCGTAGGCGGTGACGATCTCGACGCCGGGCGGAAGGCTGTTCCCCAGCGTATCGAGCCGGCCCTTGACCGCGGCGATGACCGAGCGGGCGTTCGCGCCCGACCGCAGGATGACGACGCCGCCGGCGACTTCGCCCTGACCGTTGAGTTCGGCAATGCCGCGACGCATTTCGGGGCCGACCTGGACGGTGGCGACATCGTTCAGCGTGATCGGCACGCCGCCCGCGACCTTGACGGGTATGCTGCGGAAATCGTCGAGCGTCTTGAGATAGCCGCTGGCCCGGACGATATATTCGGCCTCGGCGAGTTCGACGACCGCGCCACCGGCCTCGCCATTGCCGGCTCGCACCGCATCGGCGATCTGCGCCTGGGTAACGCCATAGGCGACCATTTTCACGGGATCGAGCACGATCTGGTACTGGCGCACCATCCCGCCGATGCTCGCAACTTCGGCAACGCCGGGGACGCTCTTGAGCTCGGTGCGCAGGAACCAGTCCTGCAACGACCGCAGCTCGGCAAGATCGTGACGACCGCTGCGGTCGACCAGCGCATATTCGTAGATCCAGCCGACGCCGGTCGCATCGGGGCCGAGCGACGTGCGCGTGCCGGCGGGCAGCCGTCCCTGCACCTGCGACAGATATTCGAGGACGCGCGATCGCGCCCAGTATAGGTCGGTGCCTTCGTCGAACAGCACATAGACAAAACTGTCGCCGACGAACGAATAGCCGCGCACGACGCGCGCGCCGGGGACCGACAGCATCGTCGTCGTCAGCGGATAGGTCACCTGGTTCTCGACGATCTGCGGCGCCTGCCCCGGATAGCTGGTGCGGATGATCACCTGGACATCGCTGAGATCGGGCAGCGCATCGACCGGCGTCGTCCGCACCGCCCAGACGCCTACCACGATCAACAGCACCGCCGCGAGCAGCACCAGCGCGCGGTTGCGCACCGCGCCACGGATGATCGCGGCGATCACTTGGCGGCACCCATCGGCGTGATCGCATAGATCACCGGACCGTCGGGCTTCTGATCGAAGCTGAACATCACCTCGTCGCCGGGGTGCAGCCCCTTGCCCTGATCGGGCGACGCGAGCTTGAACGCCATTGTCATCGCCGGCCATGCCAGCGCGGGGATCGCGTCGTGCGACAGCGTCACGCTGGTGGCGTCGACCGCCTCGATGCGCGCGTGCGTGAGCGGTAGCGCGGCAGCCGCAGGTGGCTTCGCTGCGATCTGCCGCACGTCGAGCCCGCGCAGGCTGGCTTCGGAATCGAGCAGGAATTGTCCCGAGGCGACGACCTGCTCGCCTTCGGCGAGCCCCGCCTCGATCACCGTGCGTCCGCCCGCCTCGCGACCGACGCGGACTTCGGCGGGCCGGTAGCTGCCGTGCTCGCCCGCGACAATTACCAACGTCCGCGTCCCGGTGCGGATCACCGCTTCGGACGGCACCGTCAGCGCGGATTGCTCGCTGCCGCCGAGCATCACGCGCGCGAACATTCCCGGCCGCAGCCGCCCGCCCGGATTGGGCAGGTCGATCCGCACCGTCAGCGTTCGGCTGTCGGGCTGCGCTGCGGGCAGGATCGCCGCGATCCGGCCGGTGACCGGCACGCCCGGATACGCGGTCAGCTCGGCGCGCGCGTGCTGCCCGACCGCAATCCGGCTCACCATCGCCTCGGGCACTGCGGCGTCGAGCCAGACGCGGCCCAGCCCGTTGACCTGCGCCAGCGTCTGCCCTGCGGCGACCGCCATCCCCGGCCGCACGTCGAGCGTCTGCAACGCCCCGCCGATCGGCGTGGTGATCGTGGTGGTTGCGCGCGCGCTACCGTTGGCGTCCGCGCGCGCGATCGCGGCATCGCTCAGCCCCAACAGCCGCAGCCGCTGCCGCGCCGCCGCGGTCAGCGCTGCGTCGCCCAGCCGCCGCACGCCGAGATATTCAGCGAGCGCGCCGTCCCATGCGGGCAACAGCAGATCGGCAAGCGGCGCACCCGCGGCGAGCACATCGCCCGGCGCACGACCATAGCCGCGCTCGACGAACCCCGCCGCGCGCGCCTGGATCACCGCGACGTCGCGCTGGTTGTAACCGATCGTCCCGGTCACCGATTGCTGGTCGGCGACCGGCGTCCGCTCGACGCGCGCGAGCCTGACGCCGAGGTTCTGCCGCGCAACCGGATCGAGCTGTACCCCCGGTTTCACGCCTTCCGCGCCGGTATCGGCGTAGCGCGGAACCAGCGGCATATCCATGAACGGCGATTTGCCGGGCTTGGTGAACTTCTGCTCGGGTGACATTGGGTCGTACCAGTACAGAACCTTGCGTTCGGCCACAGCGGACGGCGGCGGCGTGTGACCGACCCAATAACCCGCGGTGCCCGCGACCGCGGCGACCAGCACGGCCCCGACGGCGATTGACGCGACGCGCGAAGAGTTGGTGCTCATTGGTCATCGCTCCCGTAGGTGAGGTTGAGCCGCGCAGCGTCGCGCACGACGTCGGCCTCGCGTGTCAGCAGATCGAGTCGTGCTTCTGCCAGCGCGACCTGCGCCTCGAGCACGGTCGCCAGATCGATGGAGCCGGCGGCGTAGCTGGTGGATTCGAGCGCGGCGCGGCGCTCTGCGAGCGGCAACAGTGCGGTGCGCGCGCGCATCAGCCGGTCATGATGCATCGCGTGTTCGGCTAGGTCGCTATCGAGTGCAGCAGTCGCTTCGCGTGCGACCGCGGCACGACCCAGTTGCGCGCCCTGCGCCTCGAGCTCGCGCGCGGCGATGAGCGGGTCCTGGCGCGTGCGCGCGAAGAATGGCAGTTCGACCTTGACGCCTGCCGACACCATGTCGCCGAATTGCGGATTGCGCCGGTCATAGCCGACCTGCCAGCTCCAGTCGGGGCGCTTGGCAGCGCGAGCGACATCGACTTCGGCGGCGGCGGTGGCGTTTACCGCATCGGCAGCGCGCAGTTCGGGCAGGTGCGGCAGCGCCGCGCGGAGCGCCACGGCGTCGACCGCCGCGGGCGGCGGGGTGCCGGCAATCCCCGGGTCGGTATCGCCCCCGGTCCAGCGGCGCAGCGCCGCGCGCGCCTTGGCGGCATCGGCGACGAGCGCCGCACGCGCGTCGCCTAGCAGCGCGCGCGCTTGCAGCGGCGCGATCGCCTGCGCCGGTCGCGCCGACCCGCTGGCGAGCCGCGCGGGCGCGGTCGCGACAAGTGTTTCGACCTGCTGGCCGACGCGGTCGAGTGCGGCAAGCTTGGCTTGCGCGAAATACAGATCGATCCACGCCAGCGCCGCGCCCAGCCGCACCGCGCGGCGTTCGGCGATCAGCGCGGCCTCGCCGGTTGTGATCGTCGCCGCCGCGCCGGTCGCGCGCGCGCGCCGCTTGGCGGCGTTGGGCATGTCCTGTTCGTAGCCGATCCGCACCGAACTGAAATCATCCTGCGCGGGATTGCCGGCGTTGGGTCCCGAAACCGGAAAGCCGACGATGCCGACTTCGAGTTTAGGATCGGGCAGCGCGGTCGCAGACTGCGCTGCCCTGCGCGCAGCGCCGAGTTGTGCGGCCCGAGCAGCAAGGCTCGGCGCGCTTGCTTCGGCCTGCGCAAGTGCCTGGTCATAGGTTAGCGGCGCAGCGCTCGCGGGAATCGCAAGCCACAGCAGCATCGCCAGGGGCGTGATCGAACGCATCGGGAATCTCCGCACCGGATATCGCCTCCGGGCATGCAAGATCGACTGGAGCTGCGCGCACGACGCAGCGTTGGCGCGCAGATGCGGGTCCGCGCGGTGCGACCGCTGTCAGGGTGCCAATGCGATTGGCCGCGCCGCGCGCTTCGCGAGACCGGTGGCTACGCACGGCGCCCTGCGACGGCGTCGAGCCGTCACGCGATCGTGATCAGCCGCGCGGCTTTGGGGGAGGATCGAAGCGATCGGGTTCGCGCGATGCGAGGCCCTGCGGTGCAAGCGAGTGCGGGATCGTCATGCCGACACTCACTGGCTCTACCGCCAACGCTGCGGGCAGTACCGCAGCAGCTGCAGCCGCTGCGGCGCACATATCAGCACAGGTCGCCTTGGTCGGATGACCGGTAGTGCTATCGGGCATTGCGGAATGCGCCATTGCCATGTCGCAGTTCATTGCCATTTCTGCGTGTGCTGACATTGCGTCATATGAAGATATGGCCGCCGACGCGCGCAATGGGGCAGTCGCCATCGTCAGTGCCAAAAGGCAGGCAAGCGCAAGACGGATCATATTGGAATGCGTGCATCCGCTGAGCACATGTGTCAATTCACGAATTGTTGCGAGAAGGCCGGACGAATGTCCAGTTCTGGTGGTGCCTATGCCACGCTGGCTTTCGATTAGCTGTTCCGCGCCACCGTCCCTTCTGCTTCGCTCGTAGCGGGGCAGCGCGGTGCCGCGGCATTTTACCACCACCCAGTACCCGCCAAACTGAGCTGATCTGCCGGAAGCCTGTCGGTCGGCTTATAAAGAAACAAATTGCGCGGCTGCGAACGACACTCAATTGCAGATGTTTACGTCGATACGCGAGACCTGCAACTTGAGTCTGAATTAGACAATGTGTAGTTTCGCTTTTCCTCCAAAGGTGATAGGATTGTGGCGATCGTTTCGTTTTGAACCAACGGTAAAAAGGGCATGCCAGTTGTGTCTGTCTTTACCGTCGCTTTAGTGGAGGGCGAGCATGCGACTTCTAAAAATTAGCGCCATTACATTTCCGTTTCTCGCTCTGACTGGAATTGCGTTTGCGCAGCCTGCGCAGACCTCTGGAGGATGGGCGGGTTGCTGCGGCGCCGGCCAATGGCACATGGGGCAAGCCTGGTCCGGACCAGGCCCGATGCCGAGACACCATGTGGCGATGATGTGGGGCATTCCCGCGCCCTATACATCAATGCATAACCCGCTTCCCGTGTCACAGGCTACGATCAAGCGCGGCGCCACGGTGTATGCGGCAAACTGTGTTTCTTGTCATGGAACGACCGGTCTGGGCGATGGCGAGGCCGGGCGCAACCTCTCGCCCCGCCCGGGCAATCTCGTATGGCTTTCCCAGATGCCAATGGCAAGATGGGACGCGTTCATGTACTGGACCATTGCTGAGGGGGGCACTCAATTCGGCTCGGCGATGCCGGCGTTCAAAGATGCGTTGTCGAAGGACGACATCTGGTCTGTCACGGCTTACGTTCAGGCGCGCTTGCCACAAAAACCCTGATCGAACGGCAGCAAGCCAGACTCAGGAATGCCAAAACCTGCCTAGTCGGTTTTCGCTTCGCGGCCGCCGAGGAGTATCTCGACGGCTTTATTGACGACGTAGAGGCCGATTCCCGCCCCGACGATCGGCTACGTAGCAGCACGTCAACAGGAAATGACGCGGTCGGCCTTCGCAGTCGGTGAGCGCGTGGAACTTGCTTTTGCGGCCACCGCAGTCGGTCTGCCAGCGACCGCCAGTGTGACGAATATGTCTTGCCAAGCGCTCTTGGCCGCCAACCGCACGAAACGGTTATTCAATGTTTTCAGCGGACCACAATAGGCCGGCGCATCGACTCACCGCCCGCCCGAATTTACAATATGGATGATGCCGCTGATCAATCGTCGATCATCCAACTGCGCCAGAGCGCACACCTTGTCGGGCAGCAACGGCTAAAGCCGCTCAAACTGCTCATCACTCAACAATAGCTTGCTCACATCCATGCTCCTGCAGTTACAGAACCTGGATCACATCCTAGTCGCCAAGGGAATCCTGGTTGTGGGTCCTGACCCTACACCAGCCAGGTGTTGGTGGTCGCGATAAGCAGAATTCCGCCAAGCAATCCGCGATAGATGACAAATGGCCACACGGAGAAGCGCTCGAGGACTCGCATTAGAGCCCAGATCGCCGCGAATGCTGAAGCAGACGCAACAACAAGGCCAAGCGCTAAAACGGACCAGCCATGCATATCGAGGCGGACTTTGTGCAGCTCCCACAATTCCTTCAGCCCGGCGAGAGCGATAGCCGGGATGCCCAACAGGAATGAAAAGCGCGCAGCTTCTTCACGCTTAAATCCGAGTGCGAGCGCAGCGGTGAGGGTCGATCCGGAGCGTGAGACGCCTGGGATGAGGGCTCCGACCTGCGCCAGGCCGATGAGCAGCGCGTCCACCAACGATGCATTCTCAACGCTGCGGCGGTGGCGAGCCAAGATCTCGGTGAGCGCCATTAGCACCGCCATCGCGATGCACGCCCAGCCAATCACCGGCAATGCGCGAAGGGGCGAGTCACATGTATTGAGGCTGGTCGAAAGGAGAGCGCCCGCCAGCGCGATAGGGATCGTCGCCAGCACGATCCAGGTCGCCAGACGAAGATCGGGATCGGCGAATTCGCGCCGACTGATCGCCGACACGGACCCGACCGCAAGACGGCGAACGTCCTGCCAGAAATAGCTGATAACGGCTGCGAGGGCCGCGAGCTGCATCGCGGCCGAAAAGGCCGAACCAGGATCTCGCCACCCCAGCACGGCAGGTACGACGCGCATATGGGCTGTCGACGAAATCGGCAAAAGTTCGGTAATGCCCTGCACCACACCCAATATGGCGACCTTGGCATAGCCCAATGTCACAAAACCTGTGTCGATGCCCGCGGCACATTGTCCTGCCATATCAATGTGGTCCTTCTGCGGGATGAAAAAGCGAAGGTCGTTGCTTCGGCGCGTTAGACAACGGGTTATCGGGCCTGCTGGTCGCGATTGATAAGACGCAACCCGTTGAGCACGACCAGGAGCGATGCTCCGACATCTGCTGCTATCGCGCCCCAAAGCGACGCCATTCCGAGCAGCGTCAGCCCCCCGAAGACGAGCTTTACCGCAAGCGAGAAGCCGATGTTCTGCCGGACGATGGTGAGCGTCGCACGGGAGTGCCGAATGAGCCACGGTAGCTGGGAGAGATCATCCTGCATCAGAGCGATGTCGGCCGTCTCGATCGCCGCATCGCTCCCAATCGCGCCCATCGCGATGCCGAGGCTCGCCCGCGCCATCGCCGGCGCGTCGTTGACGCCGTCACCGACCATGGCGACAAGGCCATGCTGCGCCACCAGTCTTTCTATCGCCTCGACCTTCTGTTCGGGAAGCAACTCGGCGTAAACCTCATCCACGCCGGTTTCATGCGCGATGGCCTGAGCGGGCGCGCGGCCGTCTCCCGTCAGCATCACGACCTGTGCGATGCCAAGTTCATGCAGTTGCGCGACGATTTGCCTAGCCTCAGGACGCACTGCATCACCAATCGAAATCAATCCGATGACCGACTGGGCCTCGCCGACAACGATCCCAGTAAGTCCGGCCGCAGCGATTCGACGCAACTCGGCGGCAAGCTCATCATCGCCTGCACCCCCCAGCCTCTCGCCGAGATAGCCAGGGGAGCCGACCCAAATCTCGCGACCATCAATCGCGCCAACGACCCCCTTACCAGGCAGGGCCGCTACCGACTTTGCAGGGACGACATCGACGCCGCGCTCCGCTGCGGCATCGAGGATCGCGC
The DNA here is from genome assembly GCA_937894055.1 of uncultured Polymorphobacter sp. Taxonomy (GTDB): domain Bacteria; phylum Pseudomonadota; class Alphaproteobacteria; order Sphingomonadales; family Sphingomonadaceae; genus Polymorphobacter_A. The sequence continues at coordinate 1,187 of CALDHQ010000614.1, read as the reverse complement.
GGGCAATCGGATGCTCGCTTCGCGCTTCGATGGCAGCCGCAACCGCCAGCAACTCAATCTCGCTCCGGCCGCCGAGCGGGACAAGCTCTTTAAGGACTTCGGCAAACTTTCCGTGAAGCCCACCGCCGGAGAAAAGAGCACCGGCCTAGGCCTCGCCATCTGCAGAAAGATTGTCGACGCCCACCGAGGCTCGATTTTGGCTCAGAATCTGCCCACTCGTGGCTGCGAGTTCCGCGTCACCCTGCCCACCACCCCATGAAATTCAAAGGAAGCGTCCTGCTCGTCGACGACGAAGCCCACATCCGAAAATTTATCGGTCTGGTGCTGCGCCAGTTTTCCATTCCCCGCCTGCTGGAAGCAGGCAACGGCGAGGAAGCACTCGAAATCTACACCCGCGAGCGACCCGACCTCGTCTTGCTCGACGTGAACATGCCCAAAATGGGCGGCCTCGAAACACTGAAGCAGTTACGACTGCTCAACCCGGATTGCGTCGTCGTCATGCTCACATCTCTCGCGACCCGCCAGACCATCGAGGAGGCCGCCGAGTTGGGTGCGACCAACTACATCCGCAAAGACACCCCCAAGGAGGAGATTGCGAAGGCACTGCAAGAGACACTCGAGGCGAACTTTGATCTGACCGAAAACGAGGGCCCCAGCCATGAGCCCAGCGTCTAAACACGCGTCGGCCGACGCCGCCCCGGATCTTTCCTCCCTGCAACTCGCCGAGGTCCGCTACTCCCTCCCCCAGATGCTTGCCGAGCTAAAGCTCGAACGCACCAGCGGCGTGTTCGCCATGGAGAAGCTCGACCAGAACGAAATCGGAAAATTGTTTAAAGCCAAGGCCTCCCGCCGTGCGAAACCCAAACAGTAGCGCCTTTGTCGAGCGGCTGCGCTCCCAGCCCAATTTCGACTTCAAATCCGAGCTCGCCGGCCTAGTCACCCGCTACGGCGACAGCGTCGAGTTGTTGCAGGCCATCATCACCGACAAGCTAGCCTCCAAGGACGATGCCTGCCGCTTTTGGGCCGACTCGATGAACGTCGCCTACGTCGACCCCTTCGCCTCCACCATCACCGACGAGGCGGTCGAAAAGATCCCGGCCGAGGTCGCAAAGAAGGCCAAGGCCATCGGCCTCTACGTGATCAATGGCGTCCTCACCGCCGCCCTCGCCGGTCCGGCCGACACGGAG
>CALDHQ010000613.1 GCA_937894055.1 uncultured Polymorphobacter sp. | reverse complement strand
GCTGCAACGGGTAGTACAGGTGGTTGCGCTTGCCGGCCAATGCGTCATACACCGCCAGCACGCCGCCAAACACCCGCGGCCCGGGAAACTGGCCCTGATAGTGCGGAAACAGGAAGCTCAGTGGATCAACCAGCCCCGGCCCATCGAAATGCGCCCGGTGGACGGCACCAGCATCTTTGATGGCAAGCCCCCCGCAGCACGCGAGCCCGAGAGCCAGACCTGGTTCCGCGCCAAGGCTCCCATCGGTGATGACCAGCACAAGGGTGCGCCGGCCCACCAGCCGACGCGCGTGGGTCTGGCGCAGCGTGGCCAGCGAAGCCCCGAGTTGCGTGCCGCCGGCGAAGTCGTCGCACTGCCGACGGAGACCGTCTACGGGCTGGCGGCAGTCGCTGCCAACGGTGCCGCAGTGGCGCGCATCTTCGCCGCCAAGGGTCGCCCGAGCTTCAACCCGCTGATCGTCCATGTCGCTGACGCCGCCCAGGCCGCGACGCTGGTCGAGGTCAACGCCACCGCCGCCGCGCTGATGGCGGCGCACTGGCCGGGGCCGCTGACGCTGGTGCTGCCGCTCAGGCCCGATGCCCCCATCGCCGGGCTGGTCAGCGCCGGATTGCCGACGCTGGCGGTGCGCTGCCCGGCGCATCCGGTGATGCAGGCGGCGATTGCTGCCGTCGGGCCACTCGCCGCGCCGAGCGCCAACGCCTCGGGCAAGATCAGCGCCACCCACGCGCGCCACGTGCTGGCGAGCTTGCGCGGCCGCATACCGCTGATCGTCGATGGCGGACCGTCGCAGGCCGGCGTCGAAAGCACCATCATCGGCGTCAACGGCGACCGCGTCACGCTGCTGCGGCCCGGCGCGATGGCAGCAGCACCCGACTGGCAAGCCACGACCGGCAGCAGCATCACCGCGCCCGGCCAGTTGGCATCGCACTACGCCCCCGAACAACCGGTGCGCCTCGGCGCGCTAACCGCCGCCGCCCACGAATTCCACATCGGCTTCGGCGCGGTGCGCGGCGACCTGTCGCTGTCGCCGGCCGGTGACACCATCGAGGCCGCCGCCAATCTGTTCGAAGCGCTCCACGTCGCGCAAGCCAGCGGCCGCGCCGCAATTGCCGTCGCGCCGGTGCCGATGGCCGGGCTCGGCGTCGCGATCAACGACCGGCTGACACGCGCAGCTGCCGAGCGACCCGCTTGATGTCGCCCGCCTGAATCGCCGCTTGCGCCGTGCCGCGCAGTCGTTAGCATCGCCCCCATAACAACTACGGGGAGTGACACATGCCAACCATGGCGCACCGGCTTTTCGCCGAAACTTTCGGAACATTCTGGCTGGTCTTCTGCGGCTGCGGCAGCGCGGTGCTGTCGGCGGCATTTCCGCAATTCGGCATCGGCTTTGCCGGCGTCGCGCTGGCCTTCGGGCTGACGGTGCTGACGATGGCCTATGCGCTCGGCCATGTGTCGGGGGCGCATTTCAATCCGGCCGTCACCATCGGCCTATGGGCGGGCGGGCGCGTGCCCGGCCGCGATGTCGCGCCGTACATCACCGCACAGGTCATCGGCGGCATCGTCGCGTCGTTCGTGCTGCTGCAGATCGCCTCGGGCAGCCCCGACTATGTGCTGGCGACCAACGGCCTCGCGTCGAACGGCTTTGGCGAACATTCGCCGGGCGGCTTTTCGATGATGTCGGCGCTGACCACCGAAATCCTGCTCACCGGCGGCTTCGTCATCGTCATCCTCGGCGCCACCGACGGCCGTGCACCGGCAGGCTTCGCGCCGCTCGCCATCGGCATGGCGCTGACGCTGGTGCATCTGGTCAGCATTCCGGTCACCAACGCCTCGGTCAATCCGGCACGCAGCACCGGCCCGGCGCTGGTCGAAGGCGGCATCGCGCTGCAGCAGCTGTGGTTCTTCTGGGTCTATCCGATTACCGGCGCGCTGATTGCCGGTTTCACCTGGCGGGCGCTGTCGAAGGACTAAGCGCGGCCTGCGCCTAACGCGAGATTTGCCCTTCGCAAATCTCGCGTTAGGCGCCGACTCGCGCGCAGTCCCGGCCGGCGGGGCAGCGGCTGTCGAGCCGCTGAACCCGTCCGACGGCATGGCTTTGCCATGACGCTCTTACTTCCTTGTTCTTTCCCGCCCAGCCCCCATTGCACTCCGCCCCCGATGCGATATGCCTTGCCGCATCACGCTCAGGGGAATTCTCGATGAAAACCATGCTCATCCTCGCGCTGCTCGCCGGCGCCGCGCCGCTCTATGCCGCAACCCCGGTCGAGCCGATGGACCTCTACCGCATCTCGCAGGTCAACACCGTCGAGGTCTCGCCCGACGGCAAGCACGTGCTGTTCAGCCGCAACTACGCCGACCTCGCCACCGACACGCGCAAGAACGAAATCTGGCTCGGCACGCTCGACGGCGACCGCTTCACCCGCCAGCTGCTCATCCCCGCCAGCGCCAGCGCCGGCGGCTTCGCCTGGTCGCCCGACGGCACCCGCATCGCCTATGTCGCGCCGTGGCTCGGCAAGCCGCAGATCTGGATCATGAAGCTCTCCGACGGCATCGCCAACGTGCTCACCACCGGCAAGGTCGGGCCGAACTTCCTGCGCTGGTCGCCCGATGGCCGCCGCATCGCGTTCGGCGGCCGCGTCGAGGCGCCGCCGCGCAAGATCACCGGCATGCCCGAAAAGCCCGAAGGCGCGACCTGGGCACCGCCGCCGAAAATCATCAGCGACTTCAGCTGGCGCGCCGACGGCGAAGGCTATTTCACCGCCGGTGCCGACCATCTGTTCATCGTCGAAGCCGGTGGCGGCACGCCGGTGCAGGTCACCAAGGGCGACACCGACCAGATCTTCGGCCCCGCCGAATGGACGCGCGACGGCAGTGCGCTGATCTACCCCGCGAACATGCGCGAAGGCCGCGACAACATGGGCCGCGAAATGGACCTGTGGAAAATCTCCGCGAGCGGCGGCACCCCCGTCCAGCTGACCAGCACCAAGGGCATCGAGACCGACCCGCAGCTGTCGCCCGATGGCGGCACGCTCGCCTATACCGGCACGCTCGATACGCCGGGCTTCTACGCGCAGGATGACCTGTGGGTGATGCCGGCAGGCGGCGGCGCGGCGGTCAACCTGACCAAGGCGCTCGACCGGCCGATCATGCACTACAGCTGGGCCGATGACGGCCGCGGGCTGTACGCGCAGTACAATGACGCCGGGCTGACCCGCGTCGCCTATGTCCCGAAGTCGGGGCTCAAGTCGGCCGCCGACGCGCGCATCGTCATCCCCGAAGTCGGCGGCACGCGGCTGTACCTGCCGTCATCGGGCGGCGCCTTCTCCTATGGCGGCGGCACCTTCGCCTATACCAGCAGCTTCAGCGACCGCCCCGCCGGGCTCGGCGTGTCGCGCGGGGCGAAGGAGCTTGCCGCGGTCGATTTCAACGCCGAATGGCGCGCCGGCAAGACCGTCGGCAAGCTCGAACCGGTCAAGTATCGCGCCACCGTGCCGCTCGCCAACGGCACGCTGCCGATGATCGACGGCTGGGTGGTCTATCCGCCCAACTTCGACCCGGCGAAGCAATATCCGTTCGCGCTCGAAATCCACGGCGGCCCGAACACCGACTATGGCCCGTATTTCTCGATCACCCACCAGCTTTACGCCGCCGCCGGCTACATCGTGCTGTTCACCAACCCGCGCGGCAGCATCGGCTACGGCGAGGCGTTCGCCAACGGCATCGACAAGACCTATCCGGGCGAAGACCACAGCGACCTGATGGCCGGCGTCGACATGATGGAGGCCAAGCCCTTCGTCGATAAGCGCAACCTGTTCATCGGCGGCGGCTCGGGCGGCGGCGTGCTGACCACCAACGCGATTGCCAAGACCGACCGCTTCCGCGCCGCCGCTGCACTGCGCCCGGTCACCGATTGGACGGTGCAGGTGCTCACCGCCGACGGCACGGCGCTGTTCGGCAACTACTGGATGCCCGGCAAGCCGTGGGAGCATCACGAGGAATATTGGCGGCGCTCGACGCTGTCGATGGTCGGCAGCGTCAAGACCCCGACGATCCTGATCGAGGGCGACGAGGACTGGCGCACGCCGATCGCGCAGACCGAAGCCTATTACCAGGCGCTCAAGATCAACGGCGTGCCGGCCGAGATGGTGCGGCTGATCGGCGCCGGCCACGGCATGGGCCGCCCGTCGCAATGGCTTCAGACCAATTTAACTGTTATAGACTGGTACAACCGGTTCAAGGTCAAATAGGCCAGACTCCGGTCCCTTGCGCGCGCAGTGCGCTGGTGTGCTGCGCGGCAGGCAAAATGGGGGTGACGGAAGTGCGGATATTCGGTCTTCTGATCGCGTGGGTGCTGGCCATGGCCGCCGTGCCCACTGCAGCGCAAAACTACGGTTTCCATGCATTCTCTGGCCCGCAAAGCGGCATGTGGCAAAGTTACCGAGTCGATTTTTCGAATCCGACCGACTATCTGTACCTCTCGATCTTCATTAACTATACCGAATGTTTCAACGGGTTTAGTGACGAGCCCTATATTTGCCTGGATTCGCCCTGGATCGATGACGGCTGCGATGCAGCAACTACTTGTCCCGCGCCTTACCTGCGTCGCGTCGACTTTGATGCCACCGGCGTCGACTTTGCCTTCTACGTGCCGCGCACCGTGTTTTTCTGTCAGAATTACCCACCGGCCGGGCGCGAGAACATCCACTGCGCCGACTTCTACGATGGCGCGACCGTCTTTCTGGACTATCAATACTCGGGTGCTGACCCTGCGATCACAGTCACTGCGACAGGTGGCGGCGTGGTTCCAGAACCGGCAAGCTGGGCGCTGATGATCGCCGGCTTCGGCCTGACCGGCGTGGCGCTGCGCCGTCGCCAATCCAGCCGCACTGCCGTACACGCCTTCGCCCACGCATAGCTGCCGGAACGCGGCGGGCAACGCGCGTAAGTCAATCTGGCGGGTTTGTTCCGCGCTCGACCGGGCAGGATCGCCACCTCGCCGCGGCGCCGCTCGGCGTTGTCCCTCGCCCCTTTCCCAGAGGCGAGGGCAAAGCCGTTTCAAGCTGAAATAACCAGACACCGGAAACCCGGGGCGCTGCGAATATCGGTTGAACTGTTGCAGCCGGCGGTGTTTGATACGCACCGTCGGGGGCTCGACGATTGCGTGATGGGGAGAAATTGAATGATTCGAAAATTGCTTGGATTCAGCATCTTGGCAGCGACCTTTGCGGTCGGTGCACACGCTGCTGACGCACCGGTCAAATATGTCGACCCGCTCGCCAGCAACGGCATTGCGCTGGTGCCTGCCGGTGACACGGTGTCGCAACTTGCCTTCGCCTATGCCGACCGCGACGCCGACCTCTACGTCAGCTGGGAAGAATATCGCAACCGCGCGATGCGGCTGTTCGCCAACATCGACACCAACGGCGACGGCATCATGGAAGTCAGCGAGCTGGCGGCGTTCGCCGGCCCGACCGCCAAACCGGCGCCGTTCGACATCAGCATCGCCACCTATAATGCCGTGCTGCGCAAATATTTCGATGATGCCGACAAGGACAAGGACGGCGCGTTGACGCCCGCCGAGTGGCACGACGTCGTGCGCCCGAGCAACATCGCCAACCAGATCCGCTGAGACGGGAGCAAAACCCATGAACACTATCAAACTTGGCATCGCGGTGCTGGTTGCCTTCACCACGGTTGCACCGGCGCTCGCCGACACCATCCGCTGCGAATCGTCGAACGGTCGCGAAAACTACTGCCGCGGCAACACCCGTGGCGGCGTCTATCTGTCGACGCAGCTCAGCAGCAGCGGCTGCTATCAGGGTGACACCTGGGGCTATGACAATGGCGGCGTCTGGGTGAACGCCGGCTGCCGCGCCATTTTCCAGACCGGCGGCTACAACGGCTACAACTATCATTCGAGCAACAACTACAACTCGAACTACGACAATAATTACAACAACCACAACAAGAACAACAGCGACGGCGCCGTCGCCGCCGTGGCACTCGCGGCGATCATCGGGGCTGCCGTGGTTGCCTCGTCGTCGAGCAAGAACAAGTCGAACTCGGCCGACAGCTACGAGACGACCTATAACAACGGCTGCAACGCCGGCAACAAGGACCGCAACGCCGGCAAGAGCCGCGACTATACCCGCCACAGCGGCAGCTACAGCGGCTCGAACGAGCAGGCTTATTCGAGCGGCTACAACAAGTGCTGGTCGAACTGAGGTGATGCAGCGACGCGGCAGACTCCGCCGCGTCGCCCACCCCTGCCCGCTCGCGCAAGCCGGACAGCGCAACCAGAATAACGATTTCACTTGACACAACGAACCGAATCGGTTAGTAGGTCAATCAAGGCGGCGAGGAATGGGAGTTCCTCG
>CALDHQ010000612.1 GCA_937894055.1 uncultured Polymorphobacter sp. | reverse complement strand
GCTGCGAGACATTCTCGCCGCCGCCGGCTTCGTGATACGCCGGCGGGAAAGTCACGTGCAGGAAATGGTGGTCGAACACCGGCGCTGCGCCAACGAGACTGCGCACCGCGCCCGCCAGCACCGGCAGTTCGAGCAAGCGCGCCAGTGCCGAGCCCTTCGGGTAAACCTCGGCCAGCGGGGTACCGGCAGAGACTTCGGGGACGCCGGCGCGCGCCATCATCTCGAAGTATGTCCACAGCAGCTTCTGCCCCGGCACCGGCGGCGCGATATCGCCCATCTCGGCCAGAAACGCCGCGTTGATGTCATCGGGGACGACGGCGTCCATGCGCAGGAAACCGCGCGCGACAAAGCTCGCCATCGCTTCGGCATCGAGCAACGGCAGGGCCGTCATGCCGCCACCTCGACCAGCTTTTCGAAGAAGAATTCATATTTGAGATAGGCGAGGTCGAACTCCTCGCCGCGCGCGTGCGGCAGCAGCTGCGACGCCTGGAACAGCCGCCAGCCGTCCTTGAGCGCATCGAGGCCATTGCCATAGGGCGGCGCCTCTTCGTCGCCGGCCATGCGCCGCGTCGCGCCGGTGCCGTCATAGACCGACCAGCCGACGACGGCTGAATCGAGCGCCGAGTTCGCCAGATAGAGCACCAGAACCTGTTGCCTGCGCATTGCGCCTCCCCTGCCGGCAACGCTAACACAGCGCGCGGCGGTGTCCAGACCACAGCGACGTGCGGCGCTTCATCGCGCTGTCGCAATCGCAATTCATTCTGTTAGAGTGCCGCTCGAATCACCAAACCCCCACAAAAACAAGGAGCCTTGGGAATGCGCGACTATCTGAAATTTTACATCGACGGTGCCTGGGTCGACCCGGTCAAGGCCAACCCGCTCGACGTCATCAACCCGGCGACCGAAGCCGTGGCCGGCCGCATCAGCCTCGGCGGCACCGCCGATGTCGACAAGGCCGTCGCAGCTGCCAAGCGCGCCTTCCCGAGCTTCTCGCAGACCTCGCGCGCCGACCGGCTCGAACTGCTCAACAACGTCATGGCCGAATACCAGAAGCGCTATGCCGAAATCGCCGCCGCGATCACCGAAGAAATGGGTGCGCCGGGCTGGCTCGCCATGCAGGCGCAGGCCGCCATCGGCATGGGCCATCTGCAGACCGGCATTGCCGTGCTGAAGGACTATAGCTTCGAGGAACTGCGCGGCACGACGATGCTCGCCAAGGAACCGATCGGCGTCTGCGCGTTCATCACGCCGTGGAACTGGCCGATCAACCAGATCGCCTGCAAGGTCGTTCCGGCACTCGCCGTCGGCTGCACGATGGTGCTCAAGCCTTCGGAAATCGCACCGTTCTCGGCACAGCTGTGGACCGAAGTCATGCATGCCGCCGGCGTGCCCGCCGGTGTGTTCAACCTCGTCAACGGTGACGGGCCCACTGTGGGCGCGGCGCTGTCGTCGCACCCCGATGTCGACATGGTGAGCTTCACCGGTTCGACGCGTGCCGGTATCGAAGTCGCGCGCAACGCTGCCCCGACGGTCAAGCGCGTCGCGCAGGAACTCGGCGGCAAGTCGCCCAACATCATTCTTGACGACGCCAACCTCGAAACCGCTGTCGGCGGCGGCGTGGTCAGCATGATGATGAACTCGGGCCAGTCGTGCAACGCGCCGACGCGCATGCTCGTGCCGGCCGGCAAGATGGAAGCTGCCAAGGCCATCGCCAAGGCTGCGGCCGAAACCGTCACTGTCGGTTCGCCCGACGGCAACGCCAAGATCGGTCCGGTGGTCAGCGAAGTCCAGTGGAACAAGATCCAGGCGCTGATCCAGAAGGGTATCGACGAAGGCGCGACGCTGGTTTCGGGCGGCACGGGCAAGCCCGAAGGTCTGGAAACCGGCTACTATGTCAAGCCGACGGTGTTCGCCGATGTCACCAACGACATGACCATCGCGCGCGAGGAAATCTTCGGCCCGGTGCTGGCGATGATGCCGTACAAGAGCGAGGAAGAAGCCATCGCCATCGGCAACGACACCGTCTACGGCCTCGCCGCCTATGTGCAGGGCGAGCCCGAGCACGCCCGCAAGGTCGCACGCCAGATGCGCGCCGGCCAGGTGATCCTCAACTACGCCCAGGGCGACATGATGGCACCGTTCGGTGGCTACAAGCAGTCGGGCAACGGTCGCGAGTGGGGTGACGCGGCGTTTGCCGAGTTCTTGGAAACCAAGGCGATCATCGGCTACGCCCCGGCAGCCGCAGCGGAATAAGCCGTTTACTTCTCCCCTCCCTGCCAAGGGAGGGGTCGGGGGTGGGTGAACAGGCGGACGCCTGAACCACCCCCGACAGAGAAGAGCCCACCCCCGGCCCCTCCCTTGCAGGGAGGGGAGCAGAAGGTGCGAGCTTGTGCTCCGCCGCTGCGCCTATCTTGGATTGGATCTCCCATGACCGCTTACATTGTCTTCACCCGCGAACGCCTCCGCGACCCCGCCGAATTCGCCACCTACGGCGAAAAGGCCGGCGCCACGCTCGCCGGTCACACCGCCAAGCCGCTGGTGTTCTACGGCAAGACCGAAATGCTCGAAGGCGCGCCGATCGAAGGCGCCGTCATCGTCGAATTCCCGACCATCGAAGCCGCCAAGGCCTGGTACGAAAGCCCGGCGTACAAAGAAGCGCGCGAACACCGCTTCAAGGGCGCCGACTACCGCGCCTTCATCACCGAAGGACTGTAAACCGCCGGAAAACGGCGCTGCGGAGGATGACGATGGCACACACATCGACTTGGTCACCGCAGCGTTGGCTGGCACTCGGCCTGACGGCAACACTGGCGCTCGGTGCCGCGGCCGCTTCGGCGGCATCGGCACCGATCACCGTGTT
>CALDHQ010000611.1 GCA_937894055.1 uncultured Polymorphobacter sp. | reverse complement strand
CCCAGCGCAGCGTGTCGTTGATCTGGCCGGCGACATACTCCGCAATCATCAGCACCTTGCCGCCGCCCAGCAGCGCGGGCGTGACGTAGAAGCCGAGCGACAGGATGAAGACCAGGGTGCCGGCGCCGATCAGACCGGGCCGGGTGAGCGGCAGGAACACCATGCGGAACGCCTGGAACCGGCTGGCGCCGAGGCTGCGTGCGGCCGAGACCAGCCCGGTGAAGCGGCGGTAGATGTCTTCGACCGAGGCTTGCAGCAGCAGCTTGGTGTCGGGGGTCAGCCCGCGCAGGATGTCGGGGGCGCCGGTGTAGGGCGTCGACTTGACGCCGTCGGCGCCGATGCCAACGCGGTCGAGCAGGCGGTTGAAGCTCGGGATGACGGCGAACACGCCGATCGAGCCGGTGATGGTCGAAGGCTCGGCGATGATTTCGTCGGCGGCGGTGGCGACCCAGTAACCGCCGCTGGCGGCAACCGGCCCGAAGCTGGCGACGATCGGCAGCTTGCGGGCTTTCGCCTGCAGCAGCGCCTCGCGGATGCGTTCGGAGGCCATGACCGAGCCGCCGGGCGAGTCGATGCGCACGACCAGCGCCTTGATGTCGGTGTCGTTCAGCGCGCGGTCGATCTGGCGCGCGATGGTGTCGCCGCCCGCGGTGCCGGCGGGCGCGAAGCCGTCGACGATGTCGCCCGCGACATAGACGATGCCGATGGCGTCACCGGACTTTTTGGTCTGGTCGGCGGTGGCGGACAGGTAGCGCGACAGCGAGATACCGTTGAAGCTGGCGATGCTGTCGTCTTCGCCTTCGCCATATTGCTTGCGCAGCGTGCCGTAGAAGTCTTCGGGGCTGCCGAGGCGGTCGATCAGCCCGGCAGCAAGCGCGGTCTGCGACAGGCTGCCGCCGGCGGCTTTCACCCGCGCCGGCAGGTCGGCGAGCAGCGCCGGCAAGTCGACCTTGGGGCGGACCTTCGACACATCGGCGCGGTAGCTCGCCCACAGCGTATCGACGAGCGCCTGCGACGCGGCCTTCGATTCGGGCGAGGCGTCGCTGCGCGTGAACGGTTCGACGGCGGACTTGTAGGTGCCGACGCGGAAGACGTTGATATCGACATCGAGCTTGTCGAGCGCCTTTTTGAAATACAGGTTGGTGCCGCCGGGGCCGGTGAGCAGCACGCCGCCGAGCGGGTTGAGCCAGATCTGGCTGGCGTGTGCGGCGAGGTAATAGCTGTCATCGGTATAGGCGGTCGAATAGGCGACCACCGGCTTGCCGGTGGCGCGCACCGCGGTCAGCGCGCGGCCGATGGCCTGCAGATTGGCCTGGCCGCCGCCGGTGAAGGCGTCGAGCTCGAGCACGACCGCCTTGATGCGCGTGTCGGTCTTGGCGCGGTCGAGCGCCATCAGCACGTTGCGGACTTCGATTTGCCGCGCCGCGTCGCCGCCACCGGCGATCGAGGCGAGCAGCGAGCGTTCATTGGCCTGGTCGACAATCTGGCCGTCGAGCGCCAGCACCAGCGCCGCATCGGTCGGCACCGTCGCGGGCGGGCCGCCGCGCATCAGCGACCAGACACCGGCAAAGAACACCAGCAGCAGGATCAGCGCCAGCGCATCCTTCACGCCGACAAGGAAGTGCCAGATTTTGCGGAGCACGTTCATGGTCGGGCTTTCCAGTCGGGGATCATCGCGCAGCTATACAGGCGTCGCCACAGCGCGCCAACCTTGGCTCTGCAAAGAAGCCGGGGGCCCACAAACAAAGGTCGCGGCCGGTTGCCCGGCCGCGACCCATTGCGTCAGCGTTTCCGCCTAGGCGTTATTGTGCGTCCACAACCGTGATATCGACGCGGCGGGCACGGGCCAGCGAGTCGGTGTCATCGGTGGTGTCGACCGGCTTGACCAGGTTGATCGAAGCTTCCGGCACGCCCAGCTTGACGAGCGCATCGCGGACCGCAAACGCGCGGTTCTTCGACAGCTCGGCGTTCATCGCTGCATCGCCGCGCGGGTCGTTATAGCCCGAAACCTGCAGCGTGCTGCCGGGGTGATCGGCCGCATACTTGCGTACGGCTTCGGTGCGGGCGTCGAAGTTCGGATAGATGTCGGTCTTTGCGGTGTCGAAATAGACCGAAACTTCCGGCTTGCCTTCGACTTCCTGCGCCGTAATGCCGGCGCCGTCGGGGACGGCTTCGACCGGTGCGGCGACGGGTGCCGCCGGCACGACGGCTTCGGTGACTTCGGCGACGACGACTTCCTCGGGCTTCGGACGCAGCAGCCACCACAGCAGCCCGGCGAGCGCCAGCAGACCGAGCAGCCACCACAGCCAGCGCATGCTGCCGGCTGCAGCAACTTCGGGCACGGCAGCGAGCGGTGCGACGCGCGGTGCAGCGACCGGCTCGACGACAGCGGCGGCAACCGGGGCTGCGACTGCGGCTGCGACCGGCGCGGCCGCTGCCGCAACGGCGCCGAAGATGCCGAGTTTGCCGAAGGCTTCGGCGAGCAGGTAATAGACCGTCACGCGGTTCTTGGTGTGATCGGCCTTCATGATCTCGCCAACCTTGGCGATGGCGGCGTCGATCACCGAGTCGGGATCGGTAATGCCGAGTTTCTTCTTGCAATAGCTTTCGCGCACCAGGTCGGTTTCGGCAGTGTCGGTGAACGACACCAGCGACGAATCGCGGTTGCGCAGCGCGATGCCGCAATGGCGCACGATGGCGGCGATGACATTGTCATCCGCACCCGGCGCGTATTTCTTGACGTCGATTGACCAGTCTTCAGCCATTATCGCCACTCCCTTGTTGATTTGGCGAAGACCGCCCTTACAGCGGGACGCCCGTGAAAAAGCCCAGCGTATGTTAACCGCAAAGTCAGCAAGCACA
>CALDHQ010000610.1 GCA_937894055.1 uncultured Polymorphobacter sp. | reverse complement strand
CAACCACTATCTGTCGAGCGAAATCCTCGGTGGCCCCGAAGTCGCGGCGATCCTCGCGCAGGTGCTCGATCGGCCGATCGTCGCGGCGGTGCTGACGCCCGACCAGCTCGCCGCCGCGTTCGCCTCGGGCGCGGCGCGGCTGCCCGCGCATATCGAGCCGCACTACGGCGCCAGCATCCTCGAAAATGTCCGACAGATCGTCGATGGCCGGCTGGCGCATCTTACTGCGGTCACCGACACTGTCGAAAAGCTGCTCGAGCGCCCGCCGGTGCGGCTCGCTGAATGGGCGCAGCGCCACCGCGCCGCGCTGACGCGTTGAACCCGAGGGGAGTTGACATGAGTGCTTCATCCGCAGCGATCCTCAACACGCCGCTTAAGCTGGCGTGCGGTGTCACCTTGCCCAACCGCCTCGTCAAGGCGGCGATGACCGAGATGATCGCCGACAGCGAGGCCCGTGCCACCGCTGCGCATGTCACGCTGTACCGGCGCTGGGCGAAGAACGGTCCCGGCCTGCAGCTGACGGGCAATGTGCAGGTCGATTACCGCAATATCGAAAATCCCGGTAACGTCGTCATTCAGGGCCGGCAGGATGCCGAGCAACTGGCGCGGCTGCGCAACTGGTCGGCGGCGGCGAAGGAAACCGGCAACCAGGTCTGGATGCAGCTGTCGCACGCCGGGAGGCAAAGCCACCGTCTGGTCAATCCCGCGCCCAAGGCCCCGTCGGCGATCCCGCTCGCGATCCCGGGTATCAAGTTCGGCACACCCGTAGCTCTGTCCGGCGCCGAGATCACAGACCTCATCGCACGCTTTGCCGAAGCGGCAGCGGTGGCGCGCGACACCGGTTTCGACGGCGTCCAACTCCACGGCGCACACGGATATCTGTTCTCGCAATTCCTGTCACCGCTGTCGAACCGCCGCGATGACGACTGGGGCGGCAACCTCGCGGCACGCGCGCGCTTCCTTATCGAAACCGTCAAGGCCGTGCGCGCCAGGGTCGGCGCCGATTATCCGATCGCCATCAAGCTCAACTCGGCCGATTTCCAGCGCGGTGGCTTCAGCTTCGAAGATAGCCAGATCGTCGCCGGCTGGCTCGATGATGCCAGCATCGATCTCATCGAAATTTCGGGCGGCACCTATGAACAGCCCAAGATGACCAATGTCGATGGCGCCGGCGAAGCCGTCCACGACCCCTATGCCAGCAAGGCATCGCACGCGCGTGAATCCTATTTCGCACGCTTCGGACCCGAAATGCGCAAGCACCTCAAATCTGCCAAGCTCATGGTAACTGGCGGCTTCCGTACAGCTACCGGCATGGCCGATGCCATTGCCAACGACGGCTTCGACCTCATCGGTCTCGCCCGCCCGCTGTGCCTGACCCCCGATGCCCCTGCCGCGCTGCTCACCGGCGCGCCCGTCGATCTTACGCAGCCCGACCTGCGCTTCGGCCCAGGCCTGCTCGGTCCCAAATCGCCAATCAAACTCGTCCGCACGCTGACCGGCGCGAGTTCGGCGACCTGGTACAACGAACAGATCATGCGCATGGTGGCCAGCCAGGAACCCGACCCCAATCTCGGTTTCTTTGGCGCCTTCCTCAACGCCCAACGCCGCGATGCGCGGCTGGCCAAGGCATTGGTGAGCCACGCCTGAGCACCACCCACAATCGCATCTGGGCGACATGATTGGGGCGCGCTGCCGTTGAGTTGGCTTTGACCGGAACGGGGCCGGTAGC
Organism: uncultured Polymorphobacter sp.; assembly: GCA_937894055.1. Classification (GTDB taxonomy): domain Bacteria; phylum Pseudomonadota; class Alphaproteobacteria; order Sphingomonadales; family Sphingomonadaceae; genus Polymorphobacter_A. Next base: position 149 of record CALDHQ010000610.1, on the reverse strand, counting down.
TGACTGGCGGCTTTTGGTCCGTAGTATCGGATTAGCCGCCATTGGCGTCGCTAAGAGTTTCAGGGCCGCTAACGATCCCGCTGGGGTGTCTATGCGACATGGCCTTCCTACGACCTCGCACCCGGATATTGGTCAGTAGCCGCTGGGCA
>CALDHQ010000609.1 GCA_937894055.1 uncultured Polymorphobacter sp. | reverse complement strand
GCAGACGTGGGCCTGGAACATCGAGGCGCGCGTAGCCTGGCCGGCGGTGATCGAGATCAGCGAGGCGCCCGGCTTGCGCAGGAACTCGAACGAGGCCCGCAGCACGTTGAAGGTGCCGATCAGGTCGATGTCGACGACGGTCTTGAAGCCGTTGGCCGACATACCCAGCGCCGGGGCGACGAAGTTGCCCGCCGCGCCGGAGATGACGGTGTCGATGTCGCCGAACTTGTCGTGCGTGGCCTTCAGCGCGGCCTCGACGGCGGCGTAGTCGCGCACGTCGGCGGCGATACCGAGCGCGCGGCCGCCGTTGATCTCGCCGATCTCGGCGGCGGCGATGGCGATCTTCTCCGGACTGCGGCTGATCAGGGCGACATTGGCCCCTTCACGCGCGAAGCAACGGGCGATGCCCAGATTGATGCCGCTCGATCCCCCGGCGACGAACAGCGTCTTGCCATCCGCCGACACCCGCACGCTGGTGGGAAACCAGCCGACCGGGATGAAACCGAGGGACTTCGCCTGGCCGGGTTTTTCAACGTCGAAGATGGCGACATTGTTGTTGTTGGCATTGGCCACGAAGAGGAGTTCGCCGTCAGGCGAGAGCGCGAGGCTGTTGGGCATCGAGCCGGGCGGGGAATTCGGGAAGAGCGACGCGGTGAGTTTTTCCCCCACGCGGCCGGTCGCGGAGTCGACGATGCTGACCGTGTTGTGATTGGCCTCGGCGACAAACAAGCGCCCGTCCGGCGCGAGGAGCATTTCGTTTGGGTGCGAGCCGACCGGCCAGCGGGCCGTCTCGGCCCCGGTCGTCGAGTCGAGCACCAGCACGGCGCTTGTGGCCCACAGGCTCACGAAGACGCGGCCGTTTCTTTCATCGACCACACACGTGTAAGGAAACGGTGCGGCCTTCGACGCGTGCGAAGCCGACGATGATGTTGGCGGCGTGCGCCGGCTGGATTTCGAAGAACTCGCCCTCGTCCGCGACCTTGCGGATCAGTTCGTGCATGTCATAGGGCTTCGCCGCCGACGCCGGCACCAGCGTGTCGAGGCTCATTTCGAGGCGCTCGGGGTCGTCGCTGCTCGGCCGGTACGGCACGCCGACGCGGTTGTTCAAAGGCAGGAAATCGAAGAACGCGCGCGTCCGCAGCAGCGCATCGACATCATCCTCGCACGCCAGATCGGCCACGCCCGACTTGGTGGTGTGGGTGATGGCGCCGCCGAGTTCGTCCTGCGTCACGACTTCGTTGGTGACGGTCTTCACCACATCAGGCCCGGTGACGAACATGTAGCTCGAATCCTTCACCATGAAGATGAAGTCGGTCATCGCCGGCGAGTAGACGGCACCGCCCGCGCAGGGCCCCATGATCAGCGAAATCTGCGGGATGACGCCCGATGCCAGCACATTGCGCTGGAACACTTCGGCATAGCCACCGAGCGACGCGACGCCTTCCTGGATGCGCGCGCCGCCGCTGTCGTTGAGCCCGATGACCGGCGCGCCGACCTTCATGGCATTGTCCATGATCTTGCAGATCTTCTGCGCGTGGCGTTCGGACAGGCTGCCGCCGAACACCGTGAAGTCCTGGCTGAACACATAGACCAGCCGGCCGTTGATGGTGCCCGATCCGGTGACGACGCCGTCGCCGGGGATCTTGGTGGCTTCCATGCCGAACTCGACGCAATTGTGTTCGACATACATGTCGAGCTCTTCGAAGCTGCCCGGATCGAGCAGGATGTCGAGCCGCTCGCGCGCCGTCAGCCGGCCCTTCTTGTGCTGCGCCTCGATACGCGCCGGCCCGCCACCCATGCGTGCCGCTTCGCGCCGGCGTTCAAGCTCGACCAGTGTCTGCAACATGTAACCCAAATCCCCATCACTGCGATTCGCCCATGCGACTAGCGCCTTGCGCGGGGCCTGTCACTTATCAATGCCAGCCGTGCGTGTTAGAATCACACCATCGCTGGCGCCAACGCCGGCGCAACACGGGGAGGATGGACGATGCTGCGTGTCCTGATCGGCAGCCTGATTGGCGCCGTCGTGATGTTCCTGATCGGCTTTCTGGCGTACGGTACCCCACTGATGCGGCTGGGCTACGGGAAGGCCACCGACGCGGTGCAGCTCGACGTGCAGACCGCGCTCAAGGCGCTGCCCGGCACCGGCACCTATGTCATCCCGTCGGGCGATAGCGCCGCGACGACGGCGGCGCTCGCCAACGGCCCCATCGCCACGATCAACTACAACGCCGGCGGCTTCGCGATGGTCGATCCGCAGGTGATGCTGACCGGCTTCATCCACATGTTCATCGTCGCGCTGCTACTGGGCATGACGCTGTGGGGCGTGCGCGGCCGCGTCCCCGATTTCCCGTCGCGCGTCCGGCTGGTCATCGGCATCGCGCTGGTCGCGGTGGTGTTCATCAACCTGTCCGAGCCGATCTGGTTCCACCATGACTGGCGCAACGCGCTATATGTCGCGGCGGTCAACTTCATCTCGCTGTGCGCGGCGGGGCACATATTGGCGCGCTGGTTCGTACCGGCACGGTAGTTCAGGGCCTCCGGCGGGCAGGCCTGAGGCCCGCACCCACTTGAAGAGAGCCTAACAATCGGGTGCAGGCCTCAGGCCTGCCCGCCGGAGGCTCTCATTCCAATAAACTCAAAAGCCGTTCAGCAGCGGTCAAACTCCGCTGGCGCGCCTCGCGCGCGGGTATCGCCAGCGGGTCGAGGCCCCATTGTTCGGCCTGCCAGATTTCCTCGAGCTCGCCGGCCTGCCACAGCGCATCGGCATCGATGGCGCGCGCGCCGAACGCCAGCCCAAGGATCGCCGAGCCGGTGATCGTCACCGCCGCGCTCAGCGCCGCCAGCGTGAAGGCATCGAAGCCGGCATAGGCGGTAGCGATACGCGTGCAGGTCGCGGGCGGCTGCGGCGTGTGGATGATGCCGGCGGTGACGGTAAACGCCACGTCATAGCGCGCCGTCGCCCAGGCCAGCCATGGGTCCCATTTTTCCGCCTGCAGCGCCACCAGCGGCGGCGGCGCCTCGGCGCGGTAGCACAGCAGGTCGGATTCGGCGTAGGCGGCGAGGCCCTGCGCATAATCGGCGCGCGCCGGTTCGATGCGGTCGATCGCGGCATTCGCCAGCCCGGTCAGCACCATGGCTTCGGGTTTGATTTCGGCTTCTTGCGCGTCCCATTCGGCAGCGACGGCGTTGGCCAGCGCGCGGGTCGGCAGCCGCAATTCGACACGTGCGGGCGTGCGCACCGGCTTGCCGTCGAGCGTGATGCCCAGCGTGTCAGTGACCGCGACAACCTTGTAGAAACGCTTCACGAACGCTCCCTGAGCCAGCGCAGCCGCAGCCAGCGCGCCAGCAGCAGCGACCCGACCAGCCCGACAGCAATGACCAGCGAACCACCGACCGGCGACGGTGCACCGAAGCGGTCAGTCGCGGCCCAGATCAGCCCGGCAAACGCCACGGCAATGCCCGCCAGCCGCAGCAGCATCAGCTGATACAGTTTCGCCTTGAACGGATCGGGTTCGGTCACGCGGCCTCCAGTGCAGCAATCAGCGCGCCGACATCGGTCACGACGCTGTGCGCGCCGGCTGCCAGCAGTTCGTCGGGGTGATGGTAGCCCCAATCGACGCCGATCGGCCGGACGCGGGCGTTGACCGCCATTTCGATGTCGAAGTGTGTGTCGCCGATCATCGCGGTGCATTCGGGCGCGGCGCCGGCGTCGCGCATCGCGGTGTGGATCATCGACGGGTGCGGTTTCGACGGGTGACGGTCAGCGGTCTGCAAGGTGACGAAGTGCCCCGCCAGCCCGTGGTGTTCGAGGATCAGCGCCAGCCCGCGGTCGGATTTTCCGGTCGCGACGCCGAGCAGCCAGCCGCGCGCTTCAAGTTCGAGCAGGCAGTCGGCAATCCCCGGATACAGCGGTTCCGGCGCCAGCCCGCCGGAGCCGCGCAGCCGGTGGAAGGCGTTTCTATAGTCATCGGCAAGATGTCGGTGCAGCGCCGCGTCGCCCTCGGGAACCAGCACGTGCATGATTTCCAACAAGCTGAGCCCGACCACCCGCCGCGTCGTCTGCGGATCCGGAATCGGCAGCCGGTTGCGGTCAAAGGTATCGGCCATCGCCGCGATGATGTTCGCCTGGCTATCGACCAGCGTGCCGTCGCAATCGAAAATGGCGAGGCGGGGAAAGGCGTTTGCAGACATTGCCGCTGCTGTACCCCACCCCGCGAGCCGGGGGAAGCGGCGCTCAGCCCGCCAAAGCGAGGCGGCGCGACCGCAAGCTGCCGCCGACCAGTCCGAAGCCGGCAATCATCATCGCCCAGCTTGCAGGTTCGGGTACGCCTGCGACAAGAATGGCAACATACTCGACCGGGCCGTCAGCGGCGAAACGGCCGGACATCGCGCCCAAGCCGTAGATGAAGGTTTCCGATATGCCGTCCGGAAACCCTTCCGGACTGATGACGACATCCGTGTAATTTTCCCGCGTATCAAACGACCATTTGAAATGTGCGCCGTTGGTCCCGAAGCCTATGTTGGTGAACCCGGGGATCTGATCGCTGAAAAATCCGCCCTGGCCATCAAAGATCATCAGCTCCGACACATATTCCACACCGGCGCCAATCGACAAAGCCGGGCGCGAGAGCCGCACTTCGAGCGAATAATGGCCGCCGGCACCAATATACTGATACGGAAAGTCGAAATAGGCATCGCCGCCCGCAACATCGGTCTGCCCGGCGGTGATATAGGTGGTGGCGACGGCCGGTGCCGAAGCAAAGGCCAGAGCGGTCAGCGCGGCAATTTGCAAACGCATCGTAGCTGCTCCTCGCGAACCCCATCGCTCGAATGCTGTTCAAACTATATGAACCGCCAAATGGCGTCAAACGCCGGTATCGGGGGCTGCTGCAACCTTCAGGATGAACGTCACCGCCGTTGCTGCGCTCCGGGGGAAGCGACCGTGGAAGCGCCGCTCAGCCAGCCAAGGCGCGGCGGCGCGTCCGCAAGCTGCCGCCGACCATACCGAAGCCGGCAATCATCATCGCCCAGCTTGCCGGTTCGGGAACCGACTGCAGCGCAATCCGGTAACCGACGGGATCGGTGCTCGCAAATTCGCTATCGAAGTATCCGTTTACGTAGTGATACCATTCATCCCAAGTATAGACGTCACCCCATGGCCCAATATCGACACGAGACGCATCTTTTCCCGTTACGAATGTGCCCGTAGCGAAATTCGTCCCCGCGCCGCCGACGTTATAATAGAGATCATAATCATCCCCGCCGCACCAGCCGACCATATAGTCGCAATAGAGAAAGCTGTAGTTTTCGATATAGCTGACGTTGAACCAGTTCGCGGGTCGCGAAAATTGAATCGACACGCGATACTTCGTCCCCTGCGCCAGCCCGCCCGACGGCCACGGCAAAGGCAGATTGGCGCCGCCCGAATAGGGGTCGATCGTCGCCACACCGGTCTGCACGATCTTGAGCGCGTGCGCCGGAGCCGCCGTCAGCGCCATGGCAGCCGCCACAATCGCCAGGACATTTTTCATGGAATCGCACCCCTTCAACATCAGCCCCTGCCAAAACAGCGATACAATCCATACCGATGTTAATCAATGGTTAGTATTTGTTAACATCAGACTGGATTGCGCGTCGCCCGCACCACCGCCGCCACATCGTCGCGGCCCAACGCTTCAAGCGCCGACGTCACTCCCGCAACATCCGCGTCAGGCTTGTTCTGGCTGAGCTTGCGCGTCGCCCGCAGCGTTTGAATGGTCAGCTCAAAGCCGGTGATGCCGCCGCACATCGCCTCGAAGCGCGCCGGCGTCATCTTGGCGCGCGTCCAGCCTTCACCGACACGCGGCTCGAACGTCGCGGCGCTGGCATCGAGCAGCGCCACCAACTCATCGGCATCGAGTCGGCGCACCGGCCCCGCCAACTCGACCGCGACATAGTTCCACGTCGGCACCTGATCGGCGGCGGCATACCAGTTCGGGCTGACATAATGGTCGTGTGCGGCAACGCTTGCGGTCGCGTGGCTGCCGCCGAGATGCGGCGTCAGCGCGTTGCCGTTCGACAGATGAAACCGCGCGCGCCCGTCAGCAATCAGCAGCGGTGCATGCGCAACGCGCGGCCCGTCGGGTGTCAGCGCGAAAATATGGGCAAAGGCAACTTCGCTCGCGAATGCCAGCGCCGCCGCATCATCCCAGCCGAACGCCGCTGCCGGGTGCAACGCAGCTCAGCCCCGGCCGCGGCCGCGCGGTGCGCCACCCGAAGGACGCGGTGCTTTGGCGGGCGCACGCGGCGCATCATCGGCACCACGGCCGCGGCGTTCGCCCTTGCGCGACTTGCGGCGCGCCTTGGCTTCGGCATTCTCGGCCTTGCGCTTGCCCTCGGGCGTGTCGAGGTAATGCACCTCTTCAAGCGGCACGTCGCCGATGTCGGGGTCGCCCCCTTCGGCGTTGTGGAATACAAAGGGGATCGCATCGAGCGCCTTGCCCTTCTCAGAACTGTCGGCCAGCGCACTCCAGGTCTTCGTGCCAGCCTTGCGAATTTTCACCGTCAGCACATGCGCGTTGGATAAAGTAATCTCGTATTCCATCGGCTTGTTAAGAGTGATCGACTCGCGCTGGCGTTCGGACGTTTGAATGATCGTGGAGGCCTTCCTCGGTTCCACGCGGTAGTCAGCGAACAGCTTCCATGGACGGGACTTGTAGTCGCACATCAACTTCAGCAGCGGGCCGTTGTCACTGATGTCGTCATGGATTTGAGCAAGCGTGATCTCACCTTTCTCGGTGACTTTTGGAACCGCGGTGACGGCAAAAGT
>CALDHQ010000608.1 GCA_937894055.1 uncultured Polymorphobacter sp. | reverse complement strand
GCGATCATCCAGTCGAGGATGACGAGGTCGGGCTTTTCCTCGTCGGCGAGCATCAGCGCTTCTTCGCCGTCGCCGGTCTGGACGACGTCGAAGCCCGCCGATTCAAGGTTGTAGCGCAGCAGTTCGACGAGGTTGGCGTCGTCTTCGACCAGCAGGATCTTCGGCTTCATCGGGGTCTCCTGATCGCTTGTCGGGTTCAGCTCGAACGGTCACTCAGGGCAGCGAGTGCGACGTCATCGCCTTTGGGCCGGTGCAGGATCTGCTCGCCAGTTGCGGCGAAGAACACCATTTCGGCGATGCTCGTCGCCTTGTCGCCGATGCGTTCGAGGTTCTTGGCGACGAACAGCAGGTGCATCGACGGCGTGATGTGCGCCGGATCCTCCATCATGAAGGTCAGCAGCGAGCGGAACAGCGCGGCGTAATAGTCATCGACGACCTGGTCGCGGGCGACGACGTTCTTCGCCAGTTCGACATCGCGGGCGACGAAGGCATCGAGCGCGTCGCTGAGCATCTTCGCGACCAGCGTGCCCATTTCGGGGATGATCACCACCGGCTGCGCGTGCGGGTTCTGCGACAGCACGGTGGCGCGCTTGGCGATGTTCTTGGCATAGTCACCGACGCGTTCGAGCACCGAGCTGATCTTGAGCACGGCGATGATTTCGCGCAGGTCCTGCGCCATCGGGGCGCGCAGCGCGATGGTCTGCACCGCGAGCTTTTCGCATTCGATTTCAAGCGCATCGATGCGTTCGTCGATGGCGATGATGTCCATGGCCTTGGCGGCATCGCGGCGCGTCAGCACCTCGATCGACGCCTTGATCTGGCTTTCGCACAGCCCGCCCATCTGGCTGATCAGCGTGCGCATGTTGTTGATGTCGGCGTCGAAGGCCTTGACGGTATGTCCGCTCACTTCAGCCATGATGGTCTCCTTTTAGCCGTAGCGGCCGGTGATATAGTCGCGGGTGCGCTGCTCGACCGGATTGGTGAAGATGTCCGAGGTGTTGCCGTATTCGACCATCGTGCCGAGGTGGAAGAACGCCGTGCGCTGGCTGACACGCGCCGCCTGCTGCATGTTGTGCGTGACGATGACGATGGCGTAGCGGCCGCGCAGTTCGTCGATCAGTTCCTCGATGCGCGCGGTGGCAATCGGGTCGAGCGCCGAGCACGGTTCGTCCATCAGGATGACTTCGGGGTCGACGGCAATCGCGCGGGCGATGCACAGCCGCTGCTGCTGGCCGCCCGACAATGCCGTGCCGCTTTCGCCGAGCCGGTCCTTGACTTCATCCCACAGGCCGGCGCGACGCAGGCTGCCTTCGACGATGCTGTCCATGTCGGCCTTGCTGCTGGCGAGGCCGTGGATCGACGGGCCGTAGGCGACGTTGTCGTAGATCGACTTGGGGAACGGGTTGGGTTTCTGGAACACCATGCCGACGCGGGCGCGCAGCTGCACGACGTCCATGCCGCCGGTGTAGATGTCGGTGCCGTCGAGCTTGATTTCGCCCTCGACCCGCGCGCTGTCGACGGTGTCGTTCATGCGGTTCATGCAGCGCAGGAACGTCGACTTGCCGCAGCCCGACGGCCCGATGAACGCCGTGACGTTTTCGCGGGTGATGTCGATCGAGACGTCCTTGATCGCCTGCTTGGTGCCATAGAAGACGTTGACGTGGCGCGCCGTCATCTTGGTCGTGACATCGGTCTCGGCGACACCGCGCGCGACCGGAACATTTTGTGCGGACAGGTCCATGACGGTCACCAGCGCCTCTCGTATTTGTTGCGTAGATAGATGGCGAGACTGTTCATCAGCAGCAGGAACACCAGCAGCACCATGATGGCTGCCGAGGTCTTTTCGACAAAGCCGCGCGCCACGTCATCCGACCACAGGAACACCTGCACCGGCAATGCCGTGGCGGGCGACGTCAGCCCGACCGGCGTGTCGCTGACGAAGGCGCGCATGCCGATCATCAGCAGCGGTGCGGTTTCGCCGAGCGCGCGCGCCATGCCGATGATCGTGCCGGTCAGGATGCCGGGCAAGGCGAGCGGCAGCACGTGCTGGAACACCACCTGGACCTTCGACGCGCCGATGCCGAGTGCGGCGTCGCGGATCGACGGCGGCACCGACTTGATGGCGACGCGGCCGGCGATGACGATGACCGGGAAGGTCATCAGCGCCAAGGTAAGGCCGCCGACGATCGGCGCCGAACGCGGCATGTCGAGGAAGTTGAGGAACACCGCGAGCCCGAGAAGCCCGTAGATGATCGACGGCACTGCCGCGAGGTTGTTGATGCTGACTTCGATGAGGTCGGTCCAGCGGTTGCGCTTGGCGAATTCCTCGAGATAGATCGCCGACAGCACGCCGACGGGGAACGCCAGGCTCAACGTCACGAACAGCGTCAACAGCGAGCCGACGGTGGCGCCCCAGATGCCGGCGAGTTCGGGACTCGTCGAATCTGCACCGGTGATGAAGATTCGGCTCAGCCCGGTGCGCAGCAGTCCGGCCTTTTTGAGGTCGTTGAAGTGCGCGACATCGGCATCGCTGACGCCGCGTTCGAGTTCGGGCTTCGCGAGGTCGAACTTGCCCTTGGCGAGCAGGTCGATGCTGCTTTTGGCGGGCACCCACACCGACACGGTTTTGCCGAGCAGCGCCGGGTCTTCCATCAACTGCTTGCGCAACACCAGCCACGCGCCTTCGCTGACGGTGTCGGCTTCGTCGCCCAGTTTGGCGACACCCGCTGCCATCACGGCCTGGAAGTCACCGGCCTGCAACGCCGCCTGCGCGTCGGGGCCCTTGGCTGCCGCCGGGTCGATGCCGAGCAGCGTCGGGTCATAGGTGACGCTGATCTTGACGTCGGTCGACAGGAAGCCCTGCCAGCCGTCGCGGACGACGGTGAACAGCAGGAACGCCAGGAACGACGCCGCCAGCACGAGCGCGAACAGCCCGAGGTTGCGGAAAATCGATTCCGACCGGTAGCGACGCGCAATGCGCGCGCGCATCTTCGGCGACGCCCAGTCGGTGGGCGGGCGCGACGCGACTTGGGCGCTATTCATAAGCCTCCCGGTAGCGCTTCACGACGGCGAGCGCGTAAATGTTGAGCAGCAGCGTGATGACGAACAGCACCAGCCCGAGCGCGAACGCCGACAGCGTCTTTGCCGAGTCGAACTCCTGGTCGCCGGTGAGCAGCTGGACGATCTGCGCGGTGACGGTGGTCACCGACTGGAACGGATTGGCGGTGAGGTTCGCGGCCAGACCCGCGGCCATGACGACGATCATCGTTTCACCGATGGCGCGGCTGACCGCGAGCAGCACGCCGCCGACGATGCCGGGCAGCGCCGCCGGCACCAACACCTTGCGGATGGTTTCCGACGTCGTTGCGCCCATCGCGAGGCTGCCGTCGCGCATCGCCTGCGGGACGGCGGTAATCGCGTCATCGGCCATCGACGAGACGAACGGGATGATCATGATGCCCATCACCAGACCGGCGGCGAGCGCGCTTTCGGAGCTGGCGTTGGTCATGCCGAGCGACACCGCGAAATCGCGCACCGCGGGCGCAACAACCAGCGCCGCGAAGAAGCCGTAGACGACGGTCGGCACACCGGCGAGGATTTCGAGCAGCGGCTTCAGAATGCGGCGCGCGCGGGCATGGGCGTATTGCGTCAGGTAGATCGCGGCCATCAGCCCGAGCGGGATGGCGACGATCATCGCGATGATGGCGCCGATGAAAATCGTGCCCCAGAACAGCGGCACCGCACCGAACGACCCCGACGAACCGACCTGGTCGGCACGGATTGCGGTCTGCGGTGACCAGGTGGTGCCGGTCAGGAACTCGACGATCGAGACCTTCTGGAAAAACCGGATGCTTTCGAACAGCAGCGACAGCACGATGCCGAATGTCGTCAAGATCGCCACCAGCGACGCCAGGATCAGCGTCCACATGACGACTTTTTCCACCGCCGTGCGGGCGCGGAAATCGGGACGCAGCCGCGAATAGCCCCACAGGCCGCCGAGTGCGGCAAGCGCAGCGGCAGCAGCGCCGGCGAGCAGATTGTAGTTCGATTTGGTCGCCACATAAACCTTGGCGGCCGGATTGGCGTCGGGGTTGAAGGCTTCTTCGATTTCACCGTTCACCACGCCGCGGACTTCGGACATGAAGGCATCGCGGTCGAGCTGCGTCGCGGGGCGCGATGCAGCGGGCACGGTGTCGATGACGCGGTCGGCGATGACGCCTTCGCTGACCACTGCCCAGCCGGCAATCAAAGCCAGCGCCGGCAAGGCGACCCACAAGGCGACAAACGAACCGTGATACGCCGGACGCGAATGCACGGCAGCCGCACCGGTGCGTGCGGTGCCGCCGGGCCGTGCCGTCAGCGCGCGGCCTTTCGCACGTGCGATAAAGTACGCCAACAGCGCCAGTCCGACGAGCAGAAAACTGATTACAGTCAGCGACATGCAGCGCTTACCTTACAAATGAATTGCGGCAGCACGGGTGACCGCACTGCCGCAGCTTCCAATGCTACTTGAGCGTCTTGATGTCGAGCGGCGTCAGGTCCTTGGCAACCGCTGCGTACTTGGCACGCACCGCCGTCGGCTCGGCGACCAGGCCACGCTTCGACAGCATGCCGCCGGGGCCCCAGACGCTTTCCTTGGTGTATTCGGCGAGGAACTCCTTCATGCCCTTGACGGCGCGCATGTGCTGGAGCTTGGCGTAGATGAACAGCGGCCGCGATGCCGGATACTTGAACGACGAAATCGTTTCATAGGTCGCGGTGACGCCGTTGATCGGCACGTCCTTGACCTTGTCGCCATTCTCTTCGAGGAACGAGAAGCCGAACACGCCGAGCATGTTGGGGTTGGCGGCAATCTTCTGGACGATGAGGTTGTCGTTTTCGCCGCCTTCGATGAACGCGCCGTCTTCGCGGATCTTCTTGCAGGCGACGTTGTACTTGGCTTCGTCGCTCTTCTTCAGCGCGACCATGCCGGCGTTGGTTTCGCAACCCTTGACCATGTAGAGGTCGTTGAACGAGTCGCGCGTGCCCGAAGTCGGCGGCGGCCCGATGACGGCAATCTTGATCGCCGGCAGCTTCGAGTTCACGTCCTTCCAGGTCTGCGCCTTGTTCTTGCCGCCGCCGAACGGGTTGGCAGCGAGCGCCTTGTAGACATCGAGTTCGGTCAGGCCGGCAAACTGCCCGCTGCGCGACTGCGCGATGACGAGGCCGTCGAGACCGATCTGGATTTCAACGATACCGGTGACGCCGTTTTCGGCGCAGGTCTTGGCTTCGCTGGCCTTCAGGCGGCGCGAGGCGTTGACGAAATCGGGGTGCTGCTGGCCGACGCCGGCACAGAACAGCTTGACGCCGGCGCCAGTGCCCGTCGATTCGACGATCGGCGCCGGGAACTGCGGATAGCTGCGCTTGAAGCTTTCAGCGACCGCGGTGGTGAACGGATAGACCGTCGACGAACCGACGATGCGAATCTGCGTGCGTGCTTCGGCGACGCCGGCGCTGCCCAAAGCGACCGCTGCGATACCGAGGGTGGTGATTGCTGACTTCAACACAATGTGTCTCCCTTGCCCGACCGCGAGCGCCTGTGGCGCTGTCCGGTCACTTCCGCTGTTTAAGGGGGCACGAACTGCCCCCTTCGACAATCGGCGGGTTAGCCGCTGCTGATGTGGCTTATGTTACACTTATATGTCAGTTTGATGACAGCGCCCGTGGCGGGTGGCGCGCCCGGGGCTATGTGACCGCCGGCAGCGTGAACGAGACGCGCGTGCCCTGCCCGACCTCACTGGTGATTTCGAGCACGCCGCGATGGCGTTCGATAATGTGCTTGGCAATCGCCAGCCCGAGCCCGGTGCCGCCGAGCGACCGCGAACGACTGGTATCGACGCGGTAGAAGCGCTCGGTCAGCCGCGGCAGAAACTCGGGCGGAATGCCCTCTCCCTGGTCGGTGACGCTGATGCGGACGCGCGGCGTTTCACCTGGCTCATGCTGCACGGCGACGGTAATCGGCGTGCCGGTGCGGCCGTATTTCTGTGCGTTCGAGATGAGGTTGTGCAGCACCTGCAGGATCTGGTCGCGGTCGGCGATGACGTCGGGCAAGTCGGCAGGCAGGTCGATGTGCAGCTGGCGCTCGTCCGATTCGAGCCGCATCGCCAGCGTCCGCGCCACATCGGCGACCAGCGGTGCCAGCGGCGTCGCGGTCTGCGGCCGGACATATTTGTCGAGTTCGATGCGGCTCAGTGACAGCAAATCGTCGATTAGCCGCGCCATGCGCCCGGCCTCGCTCGCCATGATGTCGAGGAAGCGCTGGCGCGCCGCCGTGTCATCGGCCGCCGGCCCCTGCAGCGTTTCGATGAAACCCATCAGCGTTGCCAGCGGTGTCCGCAATTCATGGCTGGCGTTGGCGACGAAATCGACCCGCATGCGCTCGGTCAGCCGCGCCTGCGTCACATCGGCGAAGGTGACAAGGATGCGCCCCGACCCGGCGCTGACGGCGCGGACGCGGTAGGCACCTTCGGCGGCACCGATGCCGTTGATTTCGTTGCTGACCGCTTCTGCCGAGGCCGAAGCCTCGGCGATGATGTCGAGAATGGCCGGATGCCGCAGCGACAGCCGCAAATCGGCACCGGTCAGCTGCGTCCCGAAAATGTCGCGCGCCGCGTCATTCGACGCCAGGATGCGCAGATTGGCATCGACGAGCAGCGACGGGTCACCCAGCGCCTCGATATCGACGATCGACGGCGACACTGCGGGTATCGGCGGGCGCGGCAGCGATAGCGGTGGTGGTGCCTCGACGGCCGCGCCGAC
>CALDHQ010000607.1 GCA_937894055.1 uncultured Polymorphobacter sp. | reverse complement strand
CGGGCGGGGAACGGCAGTCGCTGGTCCTTGCACGCGCCGTATAGTTCGGCGCTCGTGTGTTGATCTTGGACGAACCGACCGCCGCGCTTGGTGTCAAGCGGGCGGCCCACGTTTTGCGCAACATCAACGAGGCCAAGCGCCGGGGTCCGGCCGTCGTATTCATCACCCACCAGGTCATGCATGCCATGGCCGTGGGTGACCATTATGCCGTCCTGATCCGGGGTGCCGTCGCGGCCGATTTCCGGAAAGGCGACAAAACTCGGGAAGAGATTACCGACCTGATGTCAGGTGGAGAAACCATGGCAACGCTGGAGGCCTCAGTTGACGGCGATATGGAGGCTCATGAAGGCCACCCCACCGAAGGCCTGATCTGATCCACGGCGGCCGACTGCTCCGCGACCGCCCGAAAGCCGTCCGTCACTGCTCTTCACCGCGCGGACAAACCCAGATGCCTCGGCGAGCATAGCACTGGCCCATGTCAGCGCATAAGACCCCGGAGTTAAAGGAATTGTGAGCGGTCGACTTTCGATCTTCAATACCTTCATGACCCCAGACAGTTACAAGCCTGCGTCGGTCTACCCCGTTGATCATGCAATCGCGGCCTCACAATCTCAGATGTCCGGACCGGGTGGAGCGTGAGAGAAGCCCCAATGGCAGCTATGGGCCAAGCGCAGACGACGACACCGATCGGCGCGCGCTGCTAAAGGTCGATCCCTTCGGAGAGCGTCAAGGCATGCAGCGCCTTGAATGAGCCGCTGCATGGATCGCGCCCCCAGCTTTGACTTGTAACCAAACAATTGCAGGCGCCCGAGGGTCTCAAGACCAAGTCATCCTGCGGGCGCCTGCACGCGCCGTTACAGGACCTCGGTCATCTTCACCACCCGGCTCTCTGCGACTGACTTCAGCGCGGCCTCGGCCAGGGCAAGGGCCATGAGGCCATCCTCGCCCGAAGGGCTTGCCTTGGCCTTGCCCGCCATCGGTTCACTATTGGGAGCCAACGCCGCCGGCCTGGCGCTCAACCTCAAGCGCCACGAAATCTTCCGTTTCGTGATCCTGAAGCCCGCTGCCAAGACTGTTCGCCAAGATGTGAACCGTTCTGTGCGTGAGCAACTGTCTGCTTTCTACAAAGGTAACAACCGTGTAGAAAAAGAACTGCAAGTGTTTGCTGACGAAGCTCAACACGCTGCATACCTGTCAGAAGCCTCTGCCTTGACTGGCGGCGGTAACAACCCGACATCACTGGACGAGTTGCAGATCGGCCCGCCAAGCGGCGGCGGCGAAAGCGCGTTTGGCACGGTGACATCTGTTGCCATGACAGTGCCTACGGGCTTGACTGTCACCGGCTCACCGATCACTTCGGCGTCTTCATCTTCGTCGACGGCGGCGGCACCGCCTACTCCTCGCTCGGCGCCCTGAATGACCTCAAGGGCAAGTTCGCCTACGCCTGCTGGGGCGAGCTGAAAGGCTCCAATAAGCCGAACACCAGCCACCTGCCCACCGCCTTGAAGACCAAGGGAGCGACCGTGGTCGGCAGCGAGATGGCCGGCGTCGGACATGCCTTCGCGGAAACCGAAAAGCCCAAGATCGCGGAGTGGCTGGAGAAGGTCGCCTTGGCCGGTGCGGTCATCTGGAATGGCGGTTCCCCTGACGCCCTCCGCCGTCAAACCTTCACTTTTTCGACATGGCTCAAAAGCAAAATGACAACCTGACTGGACCCGGTCCAGTAACCGGTAATGAATCTGCCGCGCCGGCGCCTCCTTCCGCTCTGGACGGAAAGACGGCAGCCGCAATTACTTCTGGAGAGACCACTCCTGCAGAAACGCGTCCAGTGATCCCGGAAAAAGTAAGGTTGAACGACTTTTTGGGCCACACTCGACGGACGGCGAGACGGGCGAAGAACGGGCCGGCGATGGCGGCGACCGGATCGCAGGGCGTCGTGGTCAACGTCGCCTCGATTGCCGGCATCATGGCGATCGGATCGTCGGTCGCCTATGCGGCATCAAAGGCCGCGCTGATCAACATGACCAAATCGCTGGCGCGCGCCTTGGGGCCGGGTTTGCGGATCAACGCGGTGTGCCCGGGCTTCATCGGGACGCGCTGGTTTGCCGACCCGATGGGCGAAGCCGGGCTGGCCAAGATGATCGCCCAGCAGGAACAAGCGACACCGCTAGCGCATGCCGGAACCGCCGAAGACATTGCCCATACGGTGCTGTTTCTCGCCGGCAGCGAGTCGGGCAACATTACCGGCGAAAGCATCATCACCGATGCCGGCGCGCATCTGGGGCCAAGGACCGGCCCGCCCCGAAAGCCGGCGCCAGACCAGTAGCAAAAGGAGCCCAGACGATGAATGATGCTTTCAAGGACGGCGTCCTGGCCGGCAAGACCGTGTTCGTCGCCGGCGGCTCGAGCGGCATCAACCTCGGTATCGCCGAACACTTTGCGCGCCACGGTGCGAAGATCGGCCTGATCAGCCGCAGCGCCGACAAGATCGAGGCGGCGGCGGCGGGCATTCGTGCTGCCGGTGGCACCGCGATGGGCATTGCCGCCGATGTCCGTGACTATGCCGCGGTCGAAGCCGCGCTTGCGGCGACGCAGGCGGCATACGGCGACATCGACATCGTCATTTCGGGCGCGGCGGGCAATTTCGTCGCGCCGGCGCTCGGCATGTCGGCGAACGGCTTCAAGACCGTCATCGATATCGACCTGATCGGCACGTTCAACGTGCTGCGCGCCTGCTATGCGTTCCTGCGCCGGCCGGGCGCCTCGCTGATTTCGATCACCGCGGGACAGGCGGTCAACCCGACGATGATGCAGTCGCACGTCTGCGCGGCGAAGGCCGGCATCAACATGCTGACCAAGTGCCTGGCGATGGAGTGGGGCCCCGAAGGCGTCCGCGTCAACGCCGTCACGCCGGGGCCGATTGCCGATACCGAAGGCATGCGGCGGCTGGGGTCGACCCCCGAAATCGAAAAGCGCATCAAGGCCAGCGTGCCGCTGCGCGACTATGGCACCAAGCGCGACATTGCCGATGTCGCGCTGTTCCTGTGCACCGACAATGCCAAATACATCACCGGCGCGATCATCGATTGCGACGGTGGCTCGGGGCTCGGCGATTCGTCGGCGCGGCTGGGGTAAGGTTCACAACGACGCTTCTGGGGAGGGGCATATGGGCAACGAACTCTGGCGGAAATCCGCGACCGAACTCGCTGCGATGATCGCGCGCCGCGATACCTCGTCGCGCGCGGTGGTCGAGGCGCATCTGGCGCGCATCGCGGCAGTCAATCCGGCGGTGAATGCTGTGGTGAGCACTGACCCCGAGGGCGCGCTGGCAGCTGCCGACGCCGCCGACAAGGCGGTCGCTGCCGGTGCCGCGCTCGGGCCGTTTCACGGCGTGCCGTTCAGCGTCAAGGCCAACATCGACCAGGTCGGCGTGCCCACCACGCACGGCGTCCCGGCGTTCGCCAACGCCATGCCGAGCCTCGACGACCCGACGGTCGAGCGCATGAAGGCGGCGGGCGGCATACCGTTCGCGCGCACCAACCTGCCCGACATGGGGCTGCGCATCCACACCGACAGCGCGCTGTACGGGCTGACGCGCAACCCGTGGGACGCCGGCCGCACCGTCGGCGGCTCGAGCGGCGGCGAGGGTGCCACGCTCGCCACCGGCATGTCGCCGATCGGGCTGGGCAATGACATCGGCGGCAGCTTGCGCAACCCGGCGTTCGCTTGCGGCATCGCCAGCCTGAAACCCAGTTTCGGGCGCATCCCCTATGCCCAGTCGATCGAGCCGCGCAGCCCGATGCTCGTGTTCCAGATGATGGCGGTCTATGGCCCGATGGCACGCAGCGTCGGCGATTTGCGCACGGCGCTGTCGGTGCTTGCGGGGCCGCACCCGCGCGATCCGTTCTCGTTCCCGGCGCCGCTGGTCGGGCCGAAACCCGCCGGCCGCATCAAGGTCGCGGTGGTGGCCGATCCGCCGGGCGGCACCACCGCGCCGGAAATCAGCGCCGGTGTGCGCGCGGCTGCCGCGGCACTCACGGACGCCGGCTATGACGTCGTCGAGGTCAATCCGCCGATGGTCGAGGACGCCATCGACGTCTGGACGAAGTGGCTGGTGTGGGAATACGGCACGATGACCGACACGCTGCGCCAGATCATGTCGGCCGACGCGGTCGGCTTTTTCGAAGCCTTCGCCGCGACGCAGCCGCTGCCGAGCTATGCCGACGGCGTCATGCTGCAGGCCCGCCGCCACGAAATCGCCCGCGCCTGGTCCGAATTCTTCGCCGACTATCCGCTGATTCTCGGGCCGACCTGGTGCACGCCGCAGTTCGTCCACGGCTATGACATCGCCGGCCCCGAAAGCACCGCCAACATCCTCAACGTCATGCGCTTTGTCGTGCCGATGAACCTGCTCGGGCTGCCGGTGGTGTGCGTGCCGACGGGCACCGCCAACGGCCTGCCGCTCGGCGTGCAGATCACCGGCGACCGCTTCCGCGAAGACCTGTGCCTCGATGCCGGCGCGGCGATCGAGGCGCGGCTGGGGCGGCTGACGCCGATTGATCCGAAGGGGTAAGAGCCTCCGGCGGGCAGGGGCTAGCCCCTGCACCCGATTATTGGGTGCAGGGGTCACCCCTGCCCGCCGGAGGCCCTTCACTTCACGGCCACTTGCCCCTATGTAGCCGGCTCACTTCACGGGAATTCACACAATGCGTGCCGAGGGCCAGGCCCATGTCGATAAAATCCAGCAGGCGCTCGACCTGCTGAGGAGGTTTCTTTGACTGGGATCGCGCACTCCGCCGTCTCGACGAACTGAACAACCGCGTCGAAGACCCGACGCTGTGGAATGACCCCAAGGCCGCGCAGGCGGTGATGCAGGAACGCCGCCGCCTCGACGAGGCGATTGGCGCGACGCGGCGCATCGAGCGCGAGCTGGCCGACAATGTCGAACTGATCGAAATGGCCGACGAGGAAGGCGATATCGAGATGGCCGACGAGGGCATCGCGGCGCTCGCCGACCTGGCGAAGCGCGCCGATACCGACAAGGTCGCGGCGCTGCTGTCGGGCGAAGCCGACGCCAACGACTGCTACATCGAAGTCAATTCGGGCGCCGGTGGCACTGAATCGCAGGACTGGGCCGAAATGCTGCAGCGCATGTACACGCGCTGGGCCGAACGCCATGGCTACAAGGTCGAACTGATCGACTATCACGCCGGCGAGCAGGCGGGCATCAAGAACGCCACGCTGCTGGTCAAGGGGCTCAATGCCTATGGCTGGGCGAAGACCGAAAGCGGCGTGCACCGGCTGGTCCGCATCAGCCCGTACGACAGCGCGGCGCGGCGCCACACCAGCTTTTCGAGCATCTGGGTCTATCCGGTCATCGATGACGAAATCGACATCGACATCAAGGAATCGGACCTGAAGATCGATACCTACCGCGCGTCGGGCGCCGGCGGCCAGCACGTCAACACCACCGATTCCGCCGTCCGCATCACCCATATGCCGACCGGCGTCATCGTCGCGTGCCAGAACGAGCGTTCGCAGCACAAGAACCGCGCCACCGCGATGAAGATGCTCAAGGCACGGCTGTACGAACGCGAGCTGGCCATCCGCGAGGCCGCATCGGCCGACGTCGAAGCCAACAAGACCGACATCGGCTGGGGCCACCAGATCCGCAGCTACGTCCTGCAGCCGTACCAGCAGGTCAAGGACCTGCGCACCGGCACCAAGACCAGCGCGACCGGCGATGTCCTTGATGGCGATATCGACGCGTTCATGGCGGCGGCACTCGCGCAGCGCGTGACCGGTGAGACGGTTGATGTCGAGGATGACGACTAGCGCGGCCGGCGCGTAAGGCGAAATTTGCCCTTCGCGAATTTCGCCTTACGCGCGGACTCGCGCGCAGTCCGGCCGGCGGGGCAGCGGCGCTCTCGCCGCTGAGCCCGTCCGACGCGCGGGCTTTGCCCGCGCCTGCTTCCGCTCCCGATCTGCGCCCTTTCGCGCGCGCATATCACCCACCCCTGATATCTGTTACAGTCGCGCACCGAGGCCGGTGCATCCACCGTCGCTTCGCTGTCGGGGAGGCAGATATGGGCGCGCTATTCTGGGTGCTGCTGGCGGTCATTCTGGCCGGGCTGTATTTCTGGTACGCGGCGATCGTCACGCGGCGCAACCGCGTTGCCGAGGCGCTGGCGGGCATCGCCTTCACCCAACTCGTGCGGCCGGGGGCACCGGTGGTCTACGGCGGCTTCACATCCAACGTGGACATGAAGACCGGTGCGCCGGCGTTCGGCAGCAACTGGGATGACGATCAGGAGTTGACGCCCTTCCGGCTCGTCGAGGGGCGCGGCCCGACGGCGCCGGAGGAGATCGCGAATTGCGCGGTGTGGTTGGAGCGGGAATTTGAGTTGCTGCAGCCGAAGCTCCTGCTGCCGGTGGGAAAGCTGGCGATCGCGCAATTCCTCGGGGAGCGCCCGCTGGTGGAGACGATCGGGCAGAAATTTCAGATCGCCTATCGCGGGCACGCGGTGGACTGCATCCCGTTGCCGCATCCGTCAGGCGCGTCGACGTGGCATCGGATGGAGCCGGGGAAGACGCTGCTGGGGCGGGCGCTCGCGTTGGTGGCGGCCTGCGCTGTGTTTTGCTGTGCAGCTGCCGCCGCCGCTGCAGTTGCTGCAGCTCCTGCATTAGTTCCAAACAAGGGCGATACAGCCTGGCTATTGGTGTGCACAGCACTAGTAATCTTGATGACATTGCCTGGTTTGGCTTTGTTTTATGGCGGCTTGACACGCAGTAAGAACATTCTCTCTGTACTCGTACAGTGTATGTTTGTATTTGCATTGATCACAGTGTTGTGGTCCCTTTATGGATACAGCTTTGCATTT
>CALDHQ010000606.1 GCA_937894055.1 uncultured Polymorphobacter sp. | reverse complement strand
CACCGGCGCGTTCGAGCAGCGCATTGGTCGCGACCGTGGTGCCCATCTTGACCGCCGCGATCCGGTCGGCGGGCACCGCTTCACCCTCGTCCACGCCGAGCAGCGCGCGAATGCCCGCGACCGCGGCATCGGTGTAGCGCGCCGGATTGTTCGACAGCAGTTTGCGCAGATGCAACACGCCATCGGGCGCGCGCGCGACGATGTCGGTGAACGTACCGCCGCGGTCGATCCAGAATTCCCAGCCGGGCGAAGTTGCGTCAACCATCGCCCGGTTATGGCGGGGCTATCCGAGCAATGCCAGCGCCTTTGCGGCGCGGTCGGCGTGGCGGACTTCTTCCTTGCCGTTCTGGCGCAGCAGCGCGGCGGCTTCGGCGTTGCCGATGCTTTGCGCCCAGCTTTCGTACAGGTCGTTGCCGTTGGTTTCGGCGCGCACCAGCCCTTCGAGCACCGCAGCGGTCAGCGCCGGTGCGGTTGCCGAAACATAGGGGTTTTCATCATCGGCGGGCGGCGCGAACGGCTCGCCGGTCAGCAGCGTGATGACCTGCGCGACGCGGTGCGCGTGCGCCAGTTCCTCGCGGCCATTGGCTTCGAGCAGCGCGCGGACTTCGGGATTTTCCGACCCCGCCGCCAGCCCGTAATAGCCCTTGAGCCCCGAGGCTTCGAGGAACACCATCAGCTTGAGGTCGTCGATCGTCGGCGCGGTGACGGCGTTGATGTGCGCGAAGGCGGCGCCGGTGGTGGCGGGCGCGGATGCGGGCAAGGTGGTCATCGTCATTCTCCTCAGGCTGTCGCCAGCAGTTTGTAGATGATGTTGCGCTGGATTTCGTTGGTGCCGGCGTAGATCGAGCCGGCGCGGTCGTTGAAATATTTGGGCGCGGCCTTGGCGGCATAGGCCGGGCCGACGCCGCTGTTGCCGGCGGGCGCGACAAACCCCGGCACTTCGCCGCCGGGTGCGGTCAGCTGCGGCTGGAACGCCGCACCATAGACGCCGCTCGCCTCAAGCTCGATTTCGGTCAGGCGCTGGCTCAGTTCGGTGCCCTGGATCTTGAGCACCGACGCCATCATCCCCGGCGTGCCGCCGCGCGACAGCAGCGCCATGAACTGCAATTCCTGCGCGTCCATCGCGTCGATCTGCTGTTCGACGTCGGTCATCGCATGGCGCAGGCCGACACCGGTCTCGCCGGCCTCGCCGCTGCGCAGGAAGCGCCGCAGCCGCGCCAGCCGCGTGCGCAGGCCGGGCGCGTACTGGCTGCCGCCGCGTTCGAATTCCATCAGATATTTCGCCACCGTCCAGCCGTCATCGATGGCGCCGATGACGTTGCTGACCGGCACGCGCACGCCGTCGAACATCACCTGGTTCTGGATGTGCTCGCCGCTCAGCGACACGATCGGGCGCACCGTCACGCCGGGTGCATCCATGTCGATCAGCAGGAAGGTGATGCCGAGCTGCGGCTTGCCGATATCGGCCGTACGCACCAGGCAGAACATGCGGTTGGCGTAATGCGCGTGCGTCGTCCAGATCTTGGTGCCGGTGCAGATGAAATGGTCGCCCCCCTCGTCTTTGGCACGCACCGCCTTCATCCGCAACGACGCAAGGTCGGAGCCCGACTCGGGTTCGGAATAGCCCTGGCACCAAAAATCCTCGCCCGAGAACATCCGCGGCAGCAGCGTCGCTTTCTGTTCGGGCGTGCCATAGTGCAGCAGCACCGGGCCGATCATCCCCAGCCCCATCGGCGACAGCGGCGGCGCGCCGGCTTCGGCCAACTCGCGCGTGAAGATGTAGCGCTGGACGACGCTCCAGCCGGTGCCGCCGTGTTCGACCGGCCATGACGGCACCAGCCAGCCGCGCTTGTGCAGCCGGCGTTGCCATTCGAGCGACACCTCGGGCTTCGAATAAACGCTGGTCATTTTCTCGCTGGTGGCGCGCATGTCGGGCGTCAGCTCGGCATCGAGAAAGGCGCGCACTTCGTCGCGAAACGCCAAATCGTCCGGGCTCCAGTTCAGGTCCATGGCAGTCGTCATCCCCGTTGCAGCAGCGCTTATTGCGCCTTTGTAGGCACCTTGGCGAAGATTCGCGGGCGGCGCCAGTCACTGCGACATTGACGCACTGCAAAGGCCGCGCGATGAAAAGCCCGCAACATCAGGGGAGCGACGCATGTCGATCGAAACGCACGAAATCACCTACACCGCCGGCGACACGCAGGCGCACGGCGTGCTCGCGGTGCCCGCCGGCCATGCCAAGGTCCCCGGCGTCGCGATTTTCGCCGACATCATGGGGCTGGGCAAGCAGACCAAGGCGTGGGGGCAGCGCATCGCCGAAGAGCTTGGCTATCTGGCGCTGGCGGCCGATGTCTATGGCGGCGGCGCCAGCCCGAAGGACTTCCCCGAAGGCATGGCGTGGCTCAATGCGTTGCTGAAGAACCCCGACCAGCTTGCGGCACGCGCCGGCGGGGCGCTCAAGGTGCTGCACGCGCACCCGCGCTGCAACGGCAAGGTCGGCGCCATCGGCTTCTGCTTTGGCGGCTCGACGGTGCTGGCGATCGTCCGCGACGGCAACCCCGATCTGGCGGCGGGCGTCAGCTTCCACGGCGGGCTGCAGACCAACAAGCGCGCGCAAAAGGGCAAGGTGCCGGCGAAGGTGCTGGTGCTGACCGGCGCCGAGGACCCGATGGTGACGCACGACCACATCTCGGACTTCCTCAACGAAATGCGCGATGCGGAAGCCGACTGCCAGACCATCGCCTACACCGGCGCCGTCCACAGCTTCACCAACCCCGATGCCGATGGCCGCATGATGCCCGGCATCAAGTTCCACGAACCGACCAACCGCCGCAGCTGGCAGGCGATGAAGACGCATTTTGAGGAAGCTCTAGGCTGAGCCGGTGACCAAACGCGGCCGGCCGCGGCTATTGCCTGTAGCTCTCAACAGCGTGGACCGACGGACGGCGCTCAAAGCGGTCGGCGCAGGGGTCGTGTCGATGGCCGCGGCGCCTGCAGCGCTCGTCACACCGCGACCGAACATCATCCTGATTGTTGTCGACGATATGCGCTTCGACGAGTTCGGCGCTGCCGGTCACCCCTGGCTCGAAACGCCGAACATCGATCGGCTCGCCCGCGAAGGGGCGATGTTCACGCAAATGGTTCATGCCATTCCGCTGTGTTCGCCCAACCGCGCGACTATTCTCACCGGCCAGTATCCCGCCCGTCACGGTGTCACCGGGAATGAGGCGCGCAGCGAACTCAGCCATCGGCTGGCGACCTTTCCCCGCGCACTGCAGGGCGGCGGCTACCGGACTGGCTTCGTCGGAAAATGGCACATGGGCAATGACCCTACGCCACGGCCGGGGTTCGACTATTGGGTGAGCTTCCCCGGTCAAGGCACGATCATCGATCCGCCATTGTACGAAAATGGCGCGCTGACTCCGACCAAGGGCTATGTCACCGACCTGCTGACCGACCGCGCACTGACCTTTCTGGATAGCGCCGCACGCCAACCACAGCCGTTCTTCCTGTATGTTGCCCACAAGGCGATCCATCCCGATATCGAACAGCGCAATGACGGCTCGCTAGATCTGGCAAAGGGCAGCCGCTTCATCCCGGCGCCGCGCCATGCCGGACGCTACGCCGACAAGCCCGTCCCGCGGCGGCCCAACTATCTGCCGCCCGGCAAAGTGTTGCCCGGCGATAGCCAGGTCTCGGCAATGCTGACGCGCAAATATGCCGCCGAGACAGGCAAGAAATACGGTGTCGAAATCGACGCCAGTACATCGGATGCAACGGTGCGCAGCCGCGCCGAAATGCTGCTGTCTATCGACGATGGCCTTGGCCGGATTCTCGCCCGGCTGGAAAACGATGGCCTGCTCGACAATACCGTCATCATCCTGACCAGCGACAATGGCTATTTCTACGGCGAACACGGGTTGAGCGTCGAACGCCGCATGCCCTATGAAGAAGGCATCAAATCGCCGCTGCTCGTCCGATTTCCGCCGCGCGTCGCGTCCGGCGTCAAGGTCGATGCGCTGGTTTCAAGTGTCGATATTGCGCCGACAATCCTCGATTTTGCGGGTGTCGGAATTGGCACGCAGGTGCAAGGTCGATCATTCGTGCCGGCGCTGACCGGTCGCGACGGGGCTGGCCGCGCCGATGCCTATGTCGAATACAACGGAGATGAAGTGTTCGACTGGACCGACGATGCCAGCTACCGCGCCATCCGCACGCGCCGCTACAAGCTGATCCACTGGGTTCAACACCCTGAACGTGACGAATTTTACGATCTGGAGGTCGACCCGTACGAGATGACCAATCGCATCGCGGAACCGCGCTACCGATCGACTGTCGTTACGCTCGAACGCCGCTTGAAGGACGCATCCGCCGCCGCTGCCGGGCTATAGCTCAGATCACCAGCGGCCCATGCTCCAGCTTCGGCAGCACGTGCCGCGCGAACAGGTCGCATTCGGCGGCGTGCGGGTAGCCTGACAGGATGAAGGCCTCGATGCCCTCGGCCTGATAGGCGCGCAGTTTGGCCAAGATCTGGTCGGGGTCGCCGACCAGGGCGGCGCCGCAGCCCGAGCGGGCGCGGCCGATGCCGGTCCACAGATTGTCCTCGACATAGCCTTCGTTGCCGGCGGCTTCGCGCAATTCGGCCTGGCGCTGGACGCCGACCGATTGCGAGTCGAGCGACTTGGCGCGGATGGCGTCGCCGGTCGCGGCGTCGAGCTTCGACAGCAGCCGCGATGCGGCGGCGCGGGCTTCGGCCTCGGTCTCGCGCACCACGACATGGACGCGGTAGCCGAAGCGCAAGGTGCGGCCATAGGCGGCCGCGCGCTTGGTCATGTCGGCGACGATTTCGCGCACTGCCGGCATGGTGTCGGGCCACATCAGATAGACATCGGCGGCCTTGGCGGCGGCGTCGCGCGCGTCGGGCGACAGGCCGCCGAAATACAGCGGCGGGCATTTGCCGCTGACCGTCTTGATGCCCGGCGGGTCGAGCTTGAGCTGCCAATGCTCACCCTGATAATCGAGCGGCTCGCCGTTGAGCAGCGTCTTGAGGATTTCCATCAGCTCGACGGTGCGCTGGTAGCGCGGCGCGCTCGCCAGCACCTCGCCGGGCATTTCGGAGCTGATGATGTTGACGTTGAGGCGACCCCCTGAAATCTGGTCGAGCGTCGCGATCTGGCGCGCCAGTTGCGGCGGCCACGCCTCGCCCACCCGCACCGCCATCAGCAGCTTTATGCGCCGCGTCACCGTGGCGATCGCGGCGGCAAATGCCGTGGTATCGATGCCGAGCGCATAGCCGCTGGGCAGCAGGATATTGTCGAAGCCGCCCTTTTCGGCGGTCAGCACGATGTTGCGGCAATGCTCCCAGCTCGATTTGAGCGCGGCGTCGGGCTGGCCGAGAAATTCATAGTCATCATCGCACAGCGCCGAAAACCAGCTGACTTCGCACCCCTTTACGGCAGCATTCATGGCAGGTTTTCCCCAAGCGAAGCGACGAGAATGGCGTACCATTCGGCACGCGTGAAACTGACCTTGAAGGCTTGCGCCGCCTCGGCAATGCGCGCCGGGGTCTGCGTGCCGACAATCGGGATGGGCCGCGACGGATGCGCCATCACCCAGGCATAGGCGACCGCCGAGACGCCGACGCCGAAGCGTTCGCCGTGCGCCTTGAGCAGCGCCTTGACCGCGGTGGTGCGCGCGTCATCGGGCTTGCCGCGGCCGGGGCGCGGGTCACCGCCGACCAGCCGCCCCTGCCCGAGCGGCGACCACGCCAGCACGGCATAGTCATTGGCCATCGCCTGATCGAGCACGCCGTCGAACAGCGGCGCGGTGGCGAGCGGAGAAAATTCGGGCTGGATGCTGGCGAGCGGCAGGCTCATGTGCGCGGCGAGTGCGTCGGTCTGTGCGGGCGTGTGGTTCGACACGCCGATGGCGCCGATCTTGCCGGCCTTGACGAGGCCTTCGAGCGTGCGCGCGGTTTCGGCCGGATGCGCGAGCATGTCGGGGCGGTGGATCTGCCACAGGTCGATGCGCTCGACACCGAGCCGCGTCAGCGAGGCCTCGACGGCTTCGACCAGATAGGCGGGTGACGAATCATAGGGCACGCCCATGCGGATGCCGCCCTTGCTGGCGAGCACCATGCGGTCGCGCAGGGCCGGCGCCTCGGCGAGCACCTTGCCGAGCAGCAGCTCCGACGCGCCGAACGGCTCGTCATTGTCGGGGCCGTAGATGTCGGCGGTGTCGAGCAAGGTCATGCCGGCATCGAGCGCGGCTTCGACGCGCCCGCGCGCGGCGCGGACGTCGCTGCCAGCGAAGCGCCACATGCCCCACGCCATGGGTGAAACGGAAAGTCCGCTCTTGCCGAGCGGACGTGATTTGGGGGAGAGGGTGATTTCGGTCATGCGGGCGTTTTGACACAAAGGAACGGGTAATGGGAGACGCAATTCGCTGGGGTATCGTCGGTTCGGGGATGATGGGCATCGAGCACATCAACAACCTCAAGCTGACGCCGGGCGCGACGATCGTGGCGCTGGCCGACCCGGTGGCGTCGTCGCTCGCCATGTCACAGCGCGCCGTCGGCCACGAGGTCGCGACCTTCGCCGACAGTGCCGCGCTGGCGGCGAGCGGGCTGTGCGATGCGGTCGTGGTATCCTCGCCGAACTTCACCCATCATGACGTGCTCGGGCCGCTGATGGACGCGAAGCTGCACATCCTGTGCGAAAAGCCGCTGTGCACGACGCTGGCCGATGCGCGGGCGATTGCGACGCGGGCGAAGGGCTATGACCGGATTTTCTGGACGGCGATGGAGTATCGCTACATGCCGCCGGTCGCCGACTATGTCGCGCAGTTGCATGCTGGCCGCGTCGGCAAGCTGCAGATGCTGTCGATCCGCGAGCACCGCTTCCCGTTCCTCGTCAAGGTCGGCGACTGGAACCGCTTTGCGAAGAATACCGGCGGCACGATGGTCGAGAAATGCTGCCACTTCTTCGACCTGATGCGGCTGATCGTCCAGGCCGAGCCGGTGCGCGTCTATTGTTCGGGCGGCAACGACGTCAACCATCAGGACGAGCGCTACGACGGGCAGAAGCCCGACATCATCGACAACAGCTACACCACGGTGGACTTCGCCAACGGCGTGCGCGCCATGCTCGACCTCAGCATGTTCGCCGAAGGTGCCGAGCAGCAGGAAGAAATCTGCGCGGTCGGCGACAAGGCGCGGCTCGAGGTGTTCATCCCCAAGGGCGAGATTGTCTATTCCCCACGCGTCGGCTTCATGAACCCCAAGCAGGTCGAGCGCCGCGTTGTCGAAGTCGATGCCGCAGCACTCGCCGCCGGCCACCACCATGGCGCCAGCTTTTACAGTCACGCCGCGTTCGCGCGGGCGGTGCGTGGTGAAGGCAAGATCGAAGTCACCGCCGATGACGGGCTGCGTGCGGTCGCCATGGGGCTCGCCGCCGAAATCAGCGCAAAAGAGCATCGCGTCGTCGAAATGGCTGAACTGGGGCTCTGAGGCGCACCGGCACCAACTGTTGCAGCCAAACCACGGTTGCGGCGGATAATTGTATCCAATTTCCAATT
>CALDHQ010000605.1 GCA_937894055.1 uncultured Polymorphobacter sp. | reverse complement strand
CCGTGGCCGATGGCCTCGTGCAGCAGCACGCCGGGCCAGCCGGGGCCGAGCAGCACGGTCATCTCGCCGGCTGGGGCATCGATGCTTTCAAGGTTGGTCAGCGCCTGGCCCAGCGCCTCGTCGATCGCGCGGTTCCAGTTTTCGGGCTTGAACAGATCGTCATAGAGCCAGCGGCCGCCCATGCCGAAATTGCCGGTTTCGCGCCGCCCGTTCTGTTCGGCCACGATGGAAACGTTGAGCCGCACCAGCGGCCGGATATCGCGCGCGCGCAAGCCGTCGGCGCGGACGATCTCGACGACGCTCCACGACCCGAGCAGGCTGGCCGACACCTGCACGACCCTTGGGTCGCGGGCGCGCGCCGCCGCATCGATCTTCTGCAGCAGCGCGACCTTTTGCGCGAACGGCACCGCGCTCAGCGGATCGGCATCGGTATAGAGCCGCGCGTTGGTGCTCGGCGGCCGGTCGAGCGCGGCGTTGCCGCCATGCCCCGACCGCACGACCTTGATGGTGTCGGCGGCGCGCAATATGGCGGCGTCGGACAGTTCGTTGGCGTGCGCATAGGCGGTGGTTTCGCCCGCCACGCCGCGGAGCCCGAAGCCCTGCTCGGTGTTGAACGTCGCCGCCTTGAGGCGCCCGTCATCGAACGCGAAGCTTTCCGATACCGCGTGCTGCAGATAGAGCTCGCCGTCGTCGCAGCCGTTCAAGGCCTGGGTGACGAGCCGCTCGGTGCGCGCCGGATCAAGCCCGGTGTCGCGGTAGAAGATGTTGGCGGGGTCAATGATGGTCATGTATCCGATATAGGGACGAATCCGCCGAGGGGGAATGTATGTCATTCACGATTTTGCCGGTGGGCCAGGTTGTCGGCGGCCGCGTCCCCGCCGACGATGACGACTGGGATGCGGTCACCGCGCGAATCGAGCTCGATACGGCGCGCTTCGGACCCGAGGCATTGCTGGGCCTCGACGCATTCAGCCACGCCGAAATCGTCTATCTGTTTGACAAGCTGCCCGAATCGCAGGTGACCACGGGCGCGCGCCGGCCCCGCGGCAATCCCGACTGGCCGCTGGTCGGCATCTTCGCGCAGCGCGGCCGCAACCGCCCGAACCGCCTCGCCGTGTCGGTTTGCCGCATCGAAAAGGTCGAAGGCACCACGCTGCACGTGCGCGGGCTCGACGCCATCGACGGCACGCCGGTCATCGATATCAAGCCGGTGATGCAGGGATTCGCGCCGCGCGGGGACATCCGCGAACCCGATTGGGCGCGCGAAATCATGGCAGGCTATTGGTGATTGCAGTGGGCCCTCGCTTGAAAGCGAGGGGGGAGCTCAGTGGCCGCCGTCGTCCTTGGCAGGCGCGATGCCGGGGCGGGTTTCGGCGGGGCCGCCCGCCAGGATGAAGCGCCGGTCGCAATAGCCGCAATCGACATAGCCGCTGGCGTCCATCTGCAGGAACACGCGCGGGTGACCGGGCACGCCGCCCTCGTCGCCGTCGCAATGGACGCGGCGGTGGTCGGTGAAGAACACTTCGGGGGGCGGGATCGTAACCATGCAGCGGTTCTAGCAAGGCGCCGCGCGCCTGTCATCTGCGACGTGCCGACGGATTGCGAAGCGCGCCGCTGGCGACTATGCCCTTGCGACATGAGCCAATCCGCCATCTCTCTTCGCGGTCTCGAAAAGACCTATTCGAACGGCAAGCGCGCGCTCGACGGCGTCAGCCTCGAAATCCCGCGCGGCTCCATGTTCGGGCTGCTCGGCCCCAACGGCGCCGGCAAGTCGACGATGATCAACATCCTGGCCGGGCTGGTCAACAAGACCGGCGGGCAGGCGACGGTCTGGGGCTTCGACATCGACGAGCACCCGCGCAACGCCAAGGCGTCGATCGGCATTGTCCCGCAGGAGCTGGTGTTCGACGCGTTCTTCACGCCGTTCGAAACGCTCGAAATCCACGCCGGGCTGTTCGGCGTGCCGCCCAAGCAGCGCCGGACGATGGAGCTGCTGCGCGCCGTGCATCTTGAGGACAAGGCGCATGTCTATTCGCGCACGCTGTCGGGCGGCATGAAGCGCCGCCTGCTGGTGGCGAAGGCGCTGGTCCACAACCCGCCGGTGCTGGTGCTCGATGAACCGACCGCCGGCGTCGATATCGAACTGCGCCAGCAATTGTGGAATTACGTGCGCGAACTCAACGCCGGCGGTACCACCGTCGTGCTGACCACGCACTATCTCGAAGAAGCCGAGGAGCTGTGCGACCGCATCGCCATCGTCAACAACGGGCAGATCGTCGCAAACGACCTGACCAGCACGCTGATGGCGACGGCGCAGGAAAAGATCCTGCGCGTCATCGTCGACCGCGAATTGACCGAAGTGCCGCCGGGCTTTGTCGCAACCCTGCTCGGGCCACGCACGCTCAGCATCAGCTACGACAAGCGCCACAGCCAGGTCGGCGCCATCCTGACCGCGCTCGCCGACGCCGGGCTCGGCATCGTCGATGTCTCGACGCAGGAGCCCGACCTCGAGGACGTGTTCCTGTCGTTCACGCGCCGCGACGGCGTCGATGCGTAAGCGCGGCGCGGCGGCCGAAGCGCAGGTCTTCGACGTCATCGTCATCGGCTCGGGCGCCGCCGGGCTGACCGCGGCGCTCAACCTCGCCGACCGCTTCAACGTCGCGGTGCTGTCGAAGGGCGAATTGTCGGCGGGCTCGACGAGCTGGGCGCAAGGCGGCATTGCCGCCGTGCTCGAACCCGGCGA
Organism: uncultured Polymorphobacter sp.; assembly: GCA_937894055.1. Taxonomy (GTDB): domain Bacteria; phylum Pseudomonadota; class Alphaproteobacteria; order Sphingomonadales; family Sphingomonadaceae; genus Polymorphobacter_A. The sequence continues at coordinate 4,806 of CALDHQ010000605.1, read as the reverse complement.
CACGTTCGAAAGCCATATCGAAGACACGATGGTCGCCGGCGGCGGCCTGAACGACCGCGCCACCGTCGAATTCGTCGTCGAAAACGCCGCACCGGCGATCGAGCGGCTCGCAGCGCTCGGCGTGCCGTTCAACCCCGGCGAAACCGTCAGCGAACGCTTCCACCTGACGCGCGAAGGCGGCCACAGCCACCGGCGCATCGTGCATGTCGATGACGCGACCGGCTGGGCGGTGCAAAAGGCGCTCGAACGTGCCGCGCAGGCGCACCCGCGCATCACCATCGCAACCGGACGCGTCGCGGTCGACCTGATCACCGAACGCAATGTCGAAGGCCAGCGCTTCGCCGAACGGCGCTGCCACGGCGTCTATGCGTTCAACGTCGATACGCATGCCGTCGAACGCTTCATCGGCAAGGCCGTGGTCCTGGCGACCGGCGGCGCGTCGCGCGTTTACCAATATTCGACCAACCCCGACGGCTCGACCGGCGACGGCATCGCGATGGCGTGGCGCGCCGGCTGCCGCGTGTCGAACATGGAATTCAACCAGTTCCACCCAACCTGCTTGTACCATCCCGAGGTCAAGAACTTCCTGATCACCGAAGCGATGCGCGGCGAGGGCGGCCAGCTCAAACTGCCGCCGGCGGCGGGCGCGGCGGCCGGCGAGCGCTTCATGGCGCGTTATGACGACCGACTCGAACTGGCGCCGCGCGATGTCGTGGCGCGCGCCATCGATGCCGAAATGAAGCGGCTGGGGCTTGAAAACGTCGTGCTCGACATGACGCATCTGGCGCCCGATTTCGTCATCCACCACTTCCCGACGATCCATGCGCGGCTGCTCGAACTCGGCATCGATTGCACGACGCAGCCGATTCCGGTGGTGCCGGCGGCGCACTATACCTGCGGCGGCGTGCTCGTAGATTTGAACGGCCGCACCGACTTGCCCGGCCTCTATGCCATCGGCGAAGTCTCGCAATCGGGGCTGCACGGCGCCAACCGGCTGGCGTCGAACTCGATCCTCGAATGCCTGGTCTTCGGCGCGGCGGTGGCCGACGATATCGCTGCCAGCTGGGACGCCATCGGCGCGACACCGCCGATCCGCGCCTGGGACGAAAGCCGCGTCACCGACTCCGACGAAGAAGTCGTCGTCAGCCACAACTGGGCCGAGCTGCGGCGCTTCATGTGGGACTATGTCGGCATCGTCCGCACCGACAAGCGCCTCGAACGCGCCGCGCATCGCGTCCGGCTGCTGCGCAAGGAAATCGCCGAATATTACAGCAACTTCCACGTCACCGCCGATCTCATCGAGCTGCGCAACCTCGTCCAGGTGGCGGATCTGATCGTGCGCTCGGCTCAGGCGCGCCACGAAAGCCGCGGTTTGCATTTCACGCTCGACTATCCGCAGACCAATGCGGTGGCCCGCGACACCATCCTCGATCCAGTGGACCGCTGACAGTGTGGTTCATACCCGCTTCAGGTGCCGCGGCACATGGTCGCGCCATGGCTTACCGGCTGCCCCTGATTGCGCTCTGTATGAGTACCAGCGCAGCGCTGGCACAGACGGTTCCTGTACCCACTGCGGCGACCGCCGCCAGCGGGACGGCGGGCGGCGAGGTCTATCGCCTCTCCCCCGCCGAAATCGAGGCGACGCTCGATGCCGCAGCCACGCGCAACGCCAGCCAGATGCCGCTATTGCCGCCGCTGCCCGCCGCCGGGCAGGTGCAAACCTCGCTCAATGACGGCAAGCCGCATGGCAACGTCGGCATGATGGTGGGCACTGGTGGCACCCGCGCCGTCTGGGGCAGCACCGTGGTGCCGCTCGGCCAGAACGGCGTCGCCGCGTTCAGCTTCTCGACCGGCCGCTGGCCGGGGGCGCCTTACTGACGCCCCCGGCGCGTCCGACCTATTTTGCCATTTTCGATTTGATCAGCCCGACAATCAGGCTGGTCACGCCGCCCCCGACACCGCCGCTGATGAAGCCCGCGATGATCGTCGCCATGTCGAGCCCGGTGCTGGCGGCTGCGGCATTGCCCATCAGCATCGGCAGCAGCGAACTGATCACTACACCGCCGAGCCCGCCGACGATGCTGTTGCCCGCGGTGCCCAGGCTGAGCCCGGGCGCAACCTTGCCCACGCCGTTGCCGGCGGCGGCGCCGGCAACCAGTTGCACCAGCATTCCTGCGATATCCATTTGCGTTCCCCCATTTTGGGTTACGAGCCCGTCGCGGAGACTGCGCCCAAGTTGCCGGCTTGTCCAGATGGCGGTGGTTGACCGGCGCGCGCGTCTGGCAGATGCTGCACTTCGTCAAACAGGGGAGAGTTTGCATGCACAAATGGATGATGGCGAGCGCCTTGCTGCAGGTCGCGGTGGCGCTGCCGGTGGCCGCCCAAACCAATTATGACAAGGTCGAAATCACCAGCGAAACACTCGCGCCCGGCGTGCATGTGCTGTTCGGTGCCGGCGGCAATATCGGCGTTTCGACCGGTGCCGACGCGACCGTCATCATCGATGACCAGTTCGCACCGCTGACCCCGAAGATAGTCGCCGCGACCGCGAAACTGTCACCGCACCCGATCAAGTTCGTCATCAACACGCACTGGCACGGCGATCACACCGGCGGCAACGAGAACCTCGGCAAGTCGGGCGCCATCATCGTTGCGCAGGATAACGTCCGCACCCGCATGGCGAGCGACCAGTTCATCGCCGCGATGAAATCGACCGTGAAGGCGTCGCCGGCGATCGCGCTGCCGGTGGTGACCTTCGACAGCACGACGACGCTCCACCTCAACGGCGAGGACATCCGCGCCATCCACGTCCCGCCGGCGCACACCGACGGCGACAGCATCATCGTGTTCACCAAGGCCAATGTCATCCACATGGGCGACACCTTCTTCGCCATCGGCTACCCGTTCGTCGACCTGTCGTCAGGCGGCGACGTGCGCGGCGATGTCACCGCCGCCGACAAGGCACTGGCGCTCGGCAATGCGACGACGGCCCAGCAAAATACCCGCGGTGATCAAGACCGACACAGCGGCATAGCCCAGCCAGTAGCTGCCCCCCGCCTCAGCCACCACACGCACACGGAAGGCGATCGGTACAAAGCACAGCGCCACGCCGAGCCAGTCGGTCATCGTCGGCCTGACCTTGTCCACCAATATCAGCCAGACGATGGCCACGCCGATGTAGACGCCGCCATAGGCGGCATAGGCGCGCCCGGCAAATCCGACGGGGCGAGCGTCAGAAGCCAGGCAAAAACCACCAGACTGACGGTCGCGTGCACCAGCCACAAGACGCTCGCCCCCTGTCGCATCCAGGCCCAGACGGCAAAGCAACCGGCGATTTCGGCAAGCGCTGCCAAAGCGTAGATTGGGATGGTCTTCATGGCCTGCCCGATTCTGGCAGTTGGAAGTCATCGAAGATGGCGCAATCGGCGGCGGTTCCGGTCCTGCACACCGCCTCGCATCGGGTCAGGATCGCGGCCAGCTCCGCTTCCAGTGCCTTGAGTTCGGTCCGTTTCGCCCGCAAGGCGCGGATCTGACCTTCCACCACGGGACGGGCAAGCGCGCAGGCCGTGGCGGGGGCCTCGGCTGCGGCCAAAAGTTCGCGCACCTGAGGGATGCCAAGGCCAAAGTCGCGTGCACGCCGAATGAAGGCAAGCCGTGCCACATCCTGCGGTTTATAGGTCCTGCGACCTGCCGCGCTGCGCGCTGGCCGCGACAGCAGGCCGATGCTTTCATAGTAGCGGATCGTCGGTGGCGTACAGCCGGATTTTCCGGCGGCGTCGCCGATGGAAAGTGACATCGCGGCATCTCGTCAAAATTGAACTTGCTCTTAAAGTAACTTCAAGTGCTACGCCTTCGCAAGCAATAGAATTGGAGAGTCGTCATGGTATCTCGGAGATTGGCCATCGCCGGCGCGGCTGCAGCCTGCGCCGCCTGCTGTGCCCCCCTTGTCGTGCCGCTGGTTTGGCCGGCACTTTTGGCGGCGGGCGTCGTTGGCGCCGGAGGCGGCTGGCTGGCGGGGCTCAGCCCTGACGTCATCCTGTGTGGCGCTGTCACGCTGGTGGCGCTGGCGGGCGACGAGCCTCCGTTCGCCGGCGCGTACCCCGACGACGAATACGCGCGCGTCAGCACGAAGGTGCAGGCGGTGGACTCGTGGGTGTTCGAGCCGGCCCTGGTCGAGACCGAGTCGGGGATCGCCGACCTGCAGTTCGGCTACCAGAGCGACCAGGCCATCGTCCGGCTGGTCGAGTAGCCCGGCGCACCCGGTCCCGCCGCCTGCGGTCACCCGCCGCCGGCGTCGAGCGGCGCGCGGCGGCGGATTGGCTCACCGACTCGGGCGAGCCCTCGCGGCGGTTACTCACGATTCCGTGTGTGACGCAGAATCACACCGGCGGGTGCATCGCGTTTGGTCCCGACGGGATGCTCTATCTCGGCATGGGCGACACGGGGCCGCAGCAGGACCCGAACGGTCACGGGCAAGACCTGCGCCAGCTCCTCGGTAAAATGCTGCGCATTGATGTCGACCATCGCGAGGGCGACCTGCCCTACGCGATTCCGGCGGACAATCCGTTTGTGGGAAAGGCCGGAGTGAGGCCTGAAATCTGGGCCTACGGGTTCCGCGAGCCATGGCGTATCAGTTGGGACAGCAAGACGAAGGATCTATGGCTGGGCGATGTGGGACAGGATCGCGTCGAGGAAGTGGGCATCGTCCGCCGTGGAGAAAACCATGGATGGAATGTCTATGATGCAAGGCGTGCCTGGTATGATGCCTGGTATGATGCCTGGTATGATGCCTGGTATGATGCCTGG
>CALDHQ010000604.1 GCA_937894055.1 uncultured Polymorphobacter sp. | reverse complement strand
AAAGCGTGTCCGAAGGCCATCCGGACAAGGTTTCGGATCAGATTTCGGATGCGATCGTGGATCTCTTCCTGTCGAAAGATCCCGAAGCCCGCATTGCTTGCGAAACGCTGACCACGACCAACCGCGTCGTGCTGGCCGGCGAAGTCCGCGGGGTCGGCATGATCGACAAGGACGGCAACTGGGCGCCGGGCGCACAGGAAGAAATCCAGAAGGTCGTGCGCGAAACCGTCAAGCGCATCGGTTACGAGCAGGACGGTTTCCACTGGCAGAACCTCGTCTTCGAAAACCACCTGCACCCGCAATCGGCGCACATCGCGCAGGGCGTCGACGAATCGGGCAACAAGGACGAAGGCGCCGGCGACCAGGGCATCATGTTCGGTTACGCGACCGACGAAACCCCCGACTACATGCCCGCGACGCTGTATTATTCGCACAAGATCCTCGAGCGCATGGCCGCCGACCGCCATTCGGGCAAGGCGCCGTTCCTTGAACCCGATGCCAAGAGCCAGGTGACGCTCGCCTATGAAAACGAAGTGCCGGTGCGCGCCACCGCTCTCGTCGTCTCGACGCAGCATGCGCCCGACTATTATTTCCACGGCGGCGAAGGCGATCCGGCGAAGTATGCCAAGCTGCGCGACTATGTCATCGGCGTGTTCAACGATGTGCTGCCCAAGGGCTTCATCACCAAGGACACCGTCATCCACGTCAACCCGACCGGCCGCTTCGAAATCGGTGGCCCTGATGGTGACGCCGGCGTGACCGGCCGCAAGATCATCGTCGACACCTACGGCGGCGCCTGCCCGCACGGTGGCGGCGCGTTCAGCGGCAAGGACCCGACAAAGGTCGATCGTTCGGCAGCCTACATCACGCGCTATCTGGCGAAGAACGTCGTGGCCGCCGGCCTCGCGCGCCGCTGCACGATCCAGCTGAGCTACGCCATCGGCGTTGCCGAGCCGCTGTCGGTCTATGTCGACCTGCATGGCACCGGCACGGTCGAGGAAAGCAAGCTCGAAGCGCTGCTGCCGCAGCTCGTGCGCCTGACGCCCAAGGGCATCCGCACGCACCTCGGGCTCAACAAGCCGATCTACCAGCGTAGCGCGGCGTACGGCCATTTCGGCCGCCAGCCCGATGCCGAAGGCGGCTTCAGCTGGGAAAAGCTCGACCTCGTCGACAAACTCAAGGCGGCGCTCTGAGCGATTTTGCGCGCGACCGTTCCATGCTAGCCTGCCGTGCGAACGGGGAGGGCAGGATGGTTGCGCGCATCATCGCGGTTGTCATGACACTGGCCGGCGTTGCCGCAACGGCAGCACCGGCCACGCTCAGCGAAGCCGAAACCACCGCGATCTACAAAGGCGCCGATTTTGTCGTGCGTGGCGGCTTTGCGATGGGCTGCAACACCACCAGCAACACCGCGGCGCCGGCGTCGCGCTTCACGTTCGATTCGGTTGACCTGTCGGGTGACGGCAATCCCGAAGTCATCCTGACCGAAATCAACGCCGTATGCTTCGGCCGCCAGGCCCAAGCCTTCAGCATCATGGTCCGCAACACCGATGGCAGCTGGCGCAAGGTCGGCGGCGCGACGGGCGTCGCGGTGTCGCTCGACACCCGTCAGAGCGGCTGGCGCGACATTGAATATGGCGAGCCGGCGCTCAAGCTGCGTCCCGTCCTGCACTGGGACGGCACGAAATACCAATAGCTGCGGGTTTACCCGCCGCGGTCGCGGCGCTAGCGTCGCGCCGCAACATTTTCGAGGTAGTCATATGCGCGCGTTCAAGGCATTTTTCATTGCAGTGCTGGCCACAGCCGGTGCCACGGCAGCCGCCGCGCAGCAGGCGCCGGTGACCGATCGCATCAACGGCTATGACTTGTTGATCCCCGCCGAGCGACCGGCGATGCTGCGCGCCGCAGGCTTTGTCTTCGAAGGTGATCGCGTGCTCAACCGCTGCAACCTGCCGGTCAATTTCTCGGCCACCAACCCACCGTCGGTCATCATCCGCGACGTCAATGGCGATGGCCGCACCGAGGCACTGCTGCGCGACACCGGGTCTTGCTACGACCCCGACGGCAATTTTTTCGCCATCATCGCCAAGGGTCCCGACGGCCAGTGGAAGCTCCTGCTCGACGGCCTCGGCATCGTTCGCATGGTCGCGCCCGGCTATCAGGGTTGGCCCGATGCCGAAGTGCAATTGGCCGGCGCCTGCAAGCCGCTGTATCGCTGGAACGGCGAGCGCTACGCGGCGGTCACGACCTGCAAGAAGTGACATGCCGCACATTGATGTAGTTGCCGACCCGACCACGCTGCGCCGCTTGTACGGGCGGCGGCAGGGCCATGCGTTGCGTGTTGGCCAGGCCGCACTTGTCGAGGATTTGCTGCCGCGCGTCGCCGTCCCCGAAGGCCCGCTCGATGCGCAGGCGTTGTTCGGGCGCGATTGCCCGCTGTGGCTCGAAATCGGCTTCGGCGCGGGCGAACATCTGGCCGGACAGGCCGCCGCCAACCCCGGTGTCGGACTGATCGGTTGCGAGCCGTTTCTCAACGGCGTCGTCGGCGCGCTTGGGCATATCCAGGCGGGCGAACTGACCAACGTCCGGCTGCACATGGGCGATGCGCTCGAAGTGCTCGAACGGCTGCCCGATGCCTCGCTCGACCGCGCCTTTCTGCTGCATCCCGACCCCTGGCCCAAGATGCGCCACGCCAAGCGCCGCTTCGTCAATCCGGGGCCGCTCGACATGCTGGCCGCCAAGCTCAAGCCGGGCGCCGAACTGCGCATCGGCACCGACCACGATATCTATTGCCGCTGGACGCTGATGCAAATGGCCAAGCGCCATGACTTCGCATGGCAGGTCACCGGCCCCGCTGACTGGAACACCCGCCCCGCCGACTGGCCGCAAACACGCTACGAGGCGAAAGCGCGGCGGCTAGGACACGAAGTCTGGTATTTCCGCTATCTGCGGCTCTGACTGACCGCTCAGGGAATTGCCGCCAGCAGCAAGAACACCGCGAAAATCGTCAGGTGCACGGCGCCTTGCAGGATCGTCGCACGGCCCGTCACCAGCGTGATGGCGCTGATCAGCAGCGTCAGCATCAGCAGCACGGTTTCTTCGGGCCCGATGCCGAGCACCAGTGGTACGCCTAGCACGAACGACGCCAGCGCGACGCCCGGAATGGTCAGGCTGATCGTGGCGAGTGCCGAGCCGAGCGCCAGATTAAGCCCGATTTGCAGCCGGTTGGCACGCGTCGCGCGCAGCGCCGACAGGCCTTCGGGCAGCATCACCAGCGCGGCGATGACCACGCCGGCGGCGGCCGGCGGTGCGCCGAAATCGCCGACGAGCCGGTCGAGCGTCGGCGCCAGCGACTTGGCGAGCGCCACAACCGCGACGAGGCCGACCAGCAGCAACGCCGCGGCTTGCAACGACTGACGATTGGTTGGCCGCGCTTCGATGTGACCGGTTTCGATATCGACCCCGAGGAAATCGCCCCGGTGACGCACCGTCTGAACGAACAGGAATGTCATGTAGAGCAGCAGCGATACCACCGCGACAAACGTCAGCTGCGCCGGGCTGAATGACGGTCCAACCGAATGGATTGTATAGTTCGGCAATACCAGCGTCAGCACCGCCAGCGTCGCCAGCACCGACAAGGTGGCGCTGGCGCCGCGCGCCTGGAAATTCGCCTCGCCAAACCGTATCCCGCTGACCAGCAGGCAGGCGCCGGTGATGCCGGTAGTGGCGATCATGAACGCCGCGAATACCGAATCCCGCGCCAGCGTTTCGGTGTCGTGACCGCCCGCGAGCATCAGCGTGACGATCAGCGAGACTTCGACGATGGTCACCGCAATCGCCAGCACCAGCGCGCCATAGGGCTCGCCGATGCGGTGCGCGATGGTTTCGGCATGATGGACGCACGCCAGCACCGCGCCGATCAGCACCGCCAAAATGACGACGGCAAGCAGCCCGCCGTGAATGCCGAGTCCGAGTGCGGCGGCAGCGCCTGCGACGCCAAGCAGCGGTGCAATCCAGGACCAGCGCGGCAGGGTGGCGTGCGTGGCGTCAGTCATTCAAATCCCCTGTAAAATGCCCCCGGAACGAGTTCCGCCGGTCGTTCTGGCGCGGAATTTCCGGTCGCGCAACACCATGATGGCCGTCGCTGCGATGCAGCACGCGCATTGACGCCTTGCGACGTGCTGCGGTAACGCAATCCGCTACGCTCCAGACATGGCGGACCATGACAACCTACCTCGATTTTGAAAAACCGCTCGCCGAGGCCGCTGCCCGCGCGGCGGAACTGCGCGCCACCGGCACGCCGGCGGGCGAAAAGGCCGCCGCCAAGCTCGATGCGCGCGCCGACAAGGCGGCTGCGGCGCTCTACTCAAAGCTGACGCCGTGGCAGCGTACGCAAGTTGCGCGCCACCCCGAACGCCCGCATTTCAAGGACTATGTCGCAGCGCTGATTACCGAATTCACGCCGCTGTCGGGCGACCGCGGCTTCGCCGAAGATGCGGCAATCATCGGCGGCATGGGACGTTTCAATGGCCGCTCGGTGATGGTCATCGGCCATGAAAAGGGCGCCGACACCGCGTCGCGCGTCAAGCACAACTTTGGCATGGGACGCCCCGAAGGTTATCGCAAGGCGATACGCCTGATGGAGCTGGCCGGGCGCTTCGGGCTGCCAGTGATCACGCTGGTCGATACCGCCGGTGCCTATCCCGGCGCCGAAGGCGAAGCGCGCGGCCAGGCCGAAGCGATTGCCCGCGCGACGCAGGCCAGCCTCGATCTGCCGGTGCCGATGATCGCCGCGATTGTCGGCGAAGGCATGTCGGGCGGCGCCATCGGACTGGCGGCGGCCAACCGCATCGTGATGTTTGAAAACGCCGTCTATGCGGTGATTTCGCCCGAAGGCTGCGCGTCGATCCTGTGGCGCGGCGATGACAAGGCTGCGTCGCGCGCCGCCGAAGCCGCCGAGGCGATGAAGCTGACCGCCGCCGACCTGCTCAAGCTCGGCGTCATCGACCGCGTTGTCGCCGAACCTGGCGGCGCCCACCGTGCGCCGGCCGAGGCGATCACAAACCTCGGCGCCGCGCTGTCGGCCGAGCTGGCGGGTCTCGACGGCCAGTCGCCGGCTG
>CALDHQ010000603.1 GCA_937894055.1 uncultured Polymorphobacter sp. | reverse complement strand
AGGGCATGCCGGCGCTGTTCCGCGACCGGCCCGGCGCGCCGTTCCGTGTCGCCGCGCTGCCGACTCTCGGCGGCGCACGCGGCACCGGCTACTACAAGCCCGGCCCGCCCGACGGCGTTTCGCCGGGCACGCTGTATTTCAACATGGCGATGCTCGACACGCGGCCGATCCCGACGCTTGAGACGCTGACGCTGCACGAAGGCATCCCCGGCCATCACTATCAGATCAACCTGGCGCGCGAGAACCGCAGCCTGCCGCCGCTGCTGCGCGACGGGTCGAGCACCGCCTATTCGGAGGGCTGGGGGCTGTATGCGGAGTCGCTGGGGCGCGAGCTCGGCATGTTCACCGACCCGTGGCAGTGGTTCGGCCACCTCGACATGGAAATGCTGCGCGCGGTGCGGCTGGTCGTCGATACCGGCATCCATGCGTTTGGCTGGAGCCGCGACCGCGCGATGGCGTACATGCTCGAAAACACCTCGATGGCGCCGCGCGACGTCGCGGTCGAGATCGACCGCTACATCGCCTATCCGGGGCAGGCGTGCGCCTACAAGATCGGCGAGCTGACGTTTGCGCGGCTGCGGCGTGACGCGCAGGCACAACTCGGCCCGCGCTTCGATATCCGCGATTTCCACACGCAATGCCTCAACACCGGCGCGCTGCCGATGGCGGTGCTCGAGGCCAAAATGCGCGACTGGGTGGCGCGCGGCGGCGGTCTGGCCTAGGTCGTGCCGGCAAGACGGAGACGATGATGCAGCCCGCCGACGACAGTTTCGAACTCTACGACCTGCGCGTCGAGGTGGTCGCCCCGCCAGGCGCGACGCTCTATTGCTCGGCAAAGCCCGGCGACTGGTTCGAGCTGCGCGGCGAGAACCTCTACCTCCCTGAAAGCCAAGGCTTTTCGATCTATTCGCTCGCCGCAGTGCTGCCACTGCTGGCGGCGAAACAGCGCGTCACCGACGCCAATGACTGGATGTCGACCGATGCCGAAGTCGCGTGCCCCGACCCTAATTGCCCGTCGCGGCTGCGCATCACGCGGCTCGGGCGGCGGACATTCCGCCACAGCGAAACCACCGCAACGCCGCGGACCGCGTCATGAGCTTTGACGAGCGCGCAGAGCTGGCGCCGGGCTACACCATATCGCGCGTCATTCGCGGCGGCTGGCAGCTCGCCGGCGACCACGGCGAAGTGGCGCGCGATGCGGTCAACGACGACCTCGCGGCGTTCTATGACGCCGGCATCACCACCTTCGACTGCGCCGACATCTACACCGGCGTCGAGGAAATGTACGGCGACTTCCGTGCGGCCTTGCGCAACAAGCGCGGCGCCGATGCGTTGGCGCAGCTGCGCATCCACACCAAATATGTCCCCGATCTCGACGCGCTCGCCACGCTCACCGCCGCCGATGTTCGCCGCACCATCGACCGTTCGCTGCAGCGGCTGCGCATGGAGCGACTCGACCTCGTGCAGTTCCATTGGTGGGACTATGACCAGCCGCGCTGGCGTGAGACCGCGCAGGTGCTGGCGGCGCTGCAGGCCGAAGGCAAGATTGCACTCGTCGGCGGCACCAACTTCGATACCGCGCATGTGCAGGCGCTCGCTGAAACCGGCGTGCCGTTCGCCAGCCTGCAGGTGCAATATTCGCTGCTCGACCGCCGCCCGGCGGCTGGACTGGTCGAGGCGTGCGCGGCGCTGGGCACGCAGTTGCTGTGCTACGGCTCGCTCGCCGGCGGCTTTTTGAGCGACGCCTGGCTGGGTCGGCCCGAACCGGTCGGCGCGCTCGCCAACCGCTCGCTGGTCAAATACAAGCTCATCATCGACGAATTCGGCGGCTGGGCGCTGTTCCAGGCACTGCTCACGACGCTGCGCACGGTCGCCGACCGGCATGGCAGCAGCATCGCGGCGGTGGCGTCGCGCTGGGTGCTCGACCGCGCCAATGTCGCGGCGGTGATCGTCGGCGCGCGACATGCCGGGCACCTGCCGGCAACGCTCGCCATCGGCACCTTGCGGCTGACGCCTGCCGACCATGCCGCCATCGACGCGATACTGGCGCAGGCGCAGGGACCGGGCGGCGAGGTCTATGCGCTCGAACGCGACCGCAGCGGCCGCCATGGGTCGATCATGAAATACCATCTCGGCGAGGGCGCGGTGACCAGCGGCGCCACGCAATAATATTACGCGGAATGCGCAAAAAATGCCGCATTGCACCATGAAATTGGCCTTGCGATAGTTTTAGTGACTCGCACAGCGGCGCATGGCCTGTATAGGCGGGTGTGCAAAAAGCGTCGGGCATCGTGCCGCGGCGCGTTTTCAGGATGAGCGTTTTCGATGACCACGCCGGTGAAGCAAGGCCTTTATGATCCCCGCAACGAGCACGATGCGTGCGGCGTGGGCTTCATTGCCAATATCAAGGGCAAAAAGACCCATGATATCATTGCGCAGGGCCTGCAGATCCTGATCAATCTCGACCATCGCGGCGCCGTCGGTGCCGATCCGATGGTCGGCGACGGCGCTGGCTGCCTCATCCAGATTCCCGATGCGCTGCTGCGCGACTGGGCGGCCACGCAGAATCTGACGCTGCCGGCACCGGGCGATTATGCGGTGGGCATGTGCTTCCTGCCGCGTGACGACCGCGCGCGCGCCATGGTCAAGGCGCAGTTCGAACATTTTATCCGGGTCGAAGGCCAAACGCTGATCGGCTGGCGCGATGTACCCGTCGATACCTCGGTACTGGGCGCCGCCGTGCTCGCCGACCTGCCGGTCATCCGCCAGGCCATCGTCGGTCGCGGCCCGAACACCAAGGACCAGGACGCGTTCGAGCGCAAGCTGCTGACCATCCGCAAGCAGACGCAGAACCCGCTCGTCGACCAGGCCGAAAAGCGCGACATTCCGGCGCTCGCCGACTTCTACATGCCGTCGTTCTCGAGCCGCACCGTCGTCTACAAGGGGCTGTTGCTCGCAGGGCAGGTCGGGACCTTCTATCTCGACTTGCAGAACCCGCTGACCACTTCGGCGCTGGCGATGGTGCACCAGCGCTTTTCGACCAACACCTTCCCGTCGTGGAAGCTCGCGCATCCGTACCGCTTCATCGCGCACAACGGCGAAATCAACACCGTGCGCGGCAACGTCAACTGGATGAACGCGCGCCGCCGCACGCTCGAATCGCCGCTGCTCGGGCCCGACCTCGACAAGATGTGGCCGCTGATCCCGCACGGCCAGTCGGACACCGCCTGCCTCGACAA
>CALDHQ010000602.1 GCA_937894055.1 uncultured Polymorphobacter sp. | reverse complement strand
CATTCCCGCGTAGGCGGGAATCCACGTGCGTCGCGGCGGTTGACGGTGGATTCCCGCCTGCGCGGGAATGACACTGGAAAATTCAATCAGGTGCAGGGGCCCACTCTTGGACAAGTGCTAGCCTGCCCGCCGGAGGCCCTTCAATCCCGCTATCGCGCGGCGAAATGACGCGCTAAACCAGCCGTCATGGACCAGATCATCATTCGCGGCGGCCGGCCGCTTTCGGGCAGCATCCACATCTCGGGCGCGAAGAACGCCGCGCTGACGCTGATGCCGTGCGCACTCCTCAGCGAAGAGCCGCTGACGCTGCGCAACCTGCCGCGTTTGGCCGACATCGACACATTCGGGCATCTGCTCAACAATCACGGCGTTTCGACGACCATCGAAGGCTCGCACCCCGGCGAATACGGCCGCGTGATGACCTTGCGTGCCAACCGCATCACCAGCACCGTCGCGCCGTATGACATCGTCCGCAAGATGCGCGCCTCGATCCTCGTGCTCGGGCCGTTGCTGGCGCGCTGCGGCGAGGCGACCGTGTCGCTGCCCGGCGGCTGCGCCATCGGCAACCGGCCGATCGACCTGCATCTGAAGGCGCTCGAACACCTCGGCGCCGAAATCGAAGTCACCGCCGGCTATGTCAAAGCCGTCGCGCCCAAGGGCGGGCTGCGCGGCGGGCGCTATGTCTTCCCGACGGTGTCGGTCGGCGCCACCGAGAATGTCGTGATGGCCGCCGTGCTCGCAGTCGGCGAATCGATCATCGAAAATGCCGCACGCGAGCCTGAAATCGTCGATCTGTGCCGCTGCCTGATTGCCATGGGCGCCAAGATCGAAGGCGTCGGCACCGAACGACTGGTCATCACCGGCGTCCCCAAACTCCACGGCGCAACCTATGCCGTGATGCCCGACCGCATCGAAACCGGCAGCTACGCCTGTGCCGTCGCCATCACCGGCGGCGAGATCGAACTGATCGGCGCCGAGGACGAAACGCTCGGCGCGACATTCGACGCGCTGCGCGAAGCCGGCATCGAAACCAAGGCGACGCCGCGCGGCCTGATGGTGCGCCGCGCCAACGGCCTGCACGGCATCACCGTGTCGACCGCGCCCTATCCGGGCTTCCCGACCGACATGCAGGCGCAGTTCATGGCGATGCTGGCGCTCGCCGACGGCGCCTCGCTGCTCACCGAAACCATCTTCGAAAACCGCTACATGCACGTCCCCGAACTGGCGCGCATGGGCGCCGACATCACCGTGCGTGGCCGTTCGGCAGTGGTACGCGGTGTCGACAAGCTCGTCGGCGCGCAGGTCATGGCGACCGATTTGCGCGCCTCGATGAGCCTCGTGCTCGCGGGACTCGCGGCGCAAGGCGAAACCATCGTCAGCCGCGTCTATCACCTCGACCGCGGCTATGAGCGGCTCGAAGAAAAGCTCTCGGCAGTCGGTGCCGACATCGAACGGATTTCCGACGGGTGAGCACGCCTACCGTTGCGCTCGCTGACACCCGCCTGCTGCTGCTCGCACAGGAGGCGTCTGAACTGCCGCTGCTGTCATCGCTGCTGCAGGACGCCACCGTGCGCCCGATCGATGTCGCCTGGGACGCGCGCGGCCACCGGCTCGTGCTGCTCGTCGGGCGCTACCGCTGGGAACAGCACGACCAGTCGCGCATCCGCACCGCATTGCGCATCGACCATGTGCTGCGCGTCGAACGCCGCGCCTGGCCGGCGCCGCCGCCCGCCAGCGCGGCCGGCGCGCACGACCCGACGCACACGGTGCTGGCGCTGCTGGCGATGACGCTCGACGGCGACTTTCTGACGCTCGATTTTTCGGGCGGCGCGTCGCTGCGGCTGACGCTCGAAGTCGTCGATGTGACGCTCGAGGACCTGTCGTCGCCCTGGGTCGCGCGCAGCCGGCCGAGCCACGACGCGCCGTGACCCGCCGCTTCGATTTCCAGCAAGTCGACGTCTTCGCCAGCGCGCCGCTCAAGGGTAATGCGCTCGCGGTCGTCATCGGCGCCGACGCGCTGAGCGACGCCGAAATGGCGGCGTTCGCCAACTGGACCAACCTCGCCGAAACGACGTTCCTGCTGAAGCCCACGGACCCACAAGCCGACTACCGCGTCCGCATCTTCACCACCGAACGCGAACTGCCGTTCGCCGGCCACCCGACCATCGGCAGCGCCTATGTCTGGCTCGCGACCGGCGGCGTGCCCAAAGCGACCGAAATCGTCCAGCAATGCGGCATCGGGCTGGTGCGCTTGCGCCGCGACGGCGACCGCCTGGCCTTCGCCGCACCGCCGCTGATCCGTTCGGACGCCGTCGAACCCCAACTGCTGGCGCGCGTCGCCAAGGGGCTGGGCGTTGCGGAAAGCGCCATCATCGCCTCAAGCTGGCTGGTCAACGGCCCCGAATGGCTCGGCGTCGAACTCGCCAGCCGCGCCGAAGTGCTGGCGCTGCGCCCCGACAAAGCGCTCCTCGCCGGCCTCGACATCGGCGTCGTCGCGCGCTGCACCGCCGCCGACAACATCGACGCACAATTCGAAGTCCGTGCCTTCCCCGCCGACATTGCCTCGCCCGAAGACCCCGTCACCGGCAGCCTCAACGCCGGACTGGCGCAATGGCTGCTCGGTTCCGGCCGCGCCACCTCGCCCTATGTCGCGTCGCAAGGCACCGCCATCGGCCGCGCCGGCCGCGTCCATGTCGAGCAGATCGGCGCCGATATCTGGATCGGCGGCGCCAGCATCACCGTCATTGCGGGTAGTGTGACGATTTAAGCGCCTCCGGCGGGCAGGGGTGACCCCTGCACCCATTTGTTTAGCGCGAGTCATTCCCGCGCAGGCGGGAATCCACGTGCAGCACCGGCGACAAGATGGATTCCCGCCTGCGCGGGAATGACTTGGTGTTTTGGGTGCAGGGGTGACCCCTGCCCGCCGGAGGCCCTTGCTTCCCAACTGTTGTGCCGCGCCGCACAATTGCGCTAGGGCAAACCCCGAAAATCCAGCGAAGGAACCCATCATGGCCACCGATTCCGTTGTCATCCTGTCGTATGCCCGCACGCCGATGGGCGGCTTCCAGGGTGCGCTTGGCGGCGTCAGCGCGACGGCGCTGGGCGCGACGGCGGTGCGTGCGGCGGTTGAACGCGCCGGTGTGGCGCCCGACAGCATCGAGCGTATCGTCATGGGCTGCGTGCTGCCGGCCGGGCTCGGCCAGGCGCCGGCGCGCCAGGCGGCATTGGGGGCAGGGCTGCCGCAGTCGGTCGAGGCCGCGACGGTCAACAAGATGTGCGGTTCGGGCATGGAAGCCGCGATCGTCGCGCATGACGCGCTGGCGGCGGGCACTGCAGACTTGATCGTGGCGGGCGGCATGGAGAGCATGTCGAACGCGCCGTATCTGCTGATGAAGCACCGCGGCGGCGCGCGCATCGGCCATGACGCGGTCAAGGATTCGATGTACCTCGACGGCCTCGAAGACGCCTATGACCCCGGCAAGCTGATGGGCGCCTTCGCCGAAGAAGCCGCGCAAAGCTATCAGTTCACCCGCGGCGCGCAGGACGCCTATGCGCTCGAAAGCCTGGCGCGCGCCAAGGCGGCTATCGCCTCAGGGGTGTTCGAACGTGAAATCACCCCCGTCACCGTCACCACGCGCAAGGGCAGCGAAGACATCGCCGAGGACGAACAGCCCGGCAAGGCGCTGCCCGACAAGATCCCGACGCTGAAGCCGGCGTTTGCCAAGGACGGCACCATCACCGCCGCCAACGCCTCGTCGATTTCGGACGGCGCTGCCGCGATGGTCATGTCGCGCGCCAGCGTCGCCGACCGCCTCGGCCTGACGCCGGTCGCGCGTATTGTCGCGCACGCCGGCCACGCGCACGCCCCCGGCCTGTTCACCACCGCGCCGGTGCCCGCCATCCGCAAGGTGCTCGCCAAGGCCGGCTGGACCGTCGACGATGTCGACCTGTTCGAAGTCAACGAAGCCTTCGCCGTCGTCGCCATGATCGCCATGCGCGACCTCGGCATCGATCACGCCAAGATCAACGTCAACGGCGGCGCCACCGCACTCGGCCACCCGATCGGCGCCAGCGGCGCCCGCATCATGGCCACGCTGATTTCAGCGCTGCAGACGCGCGGGCTCAAGCGCGGCGTGGCAAGCCTGTGCATTGGCGGCGGCGAGGCGACGGCGATCGCGGTCGAGCTGGTTTAAGACCGAAGAAAGGGCCTCCGGCGGGCAGGCCTGAGGCCTGCACCCAACACCTAGTCATTCCCGCGCAG
>CALDHQ010000601.1 GCA_937894055.1 uncultured Polymorphobacter sp. | reverse complement strand
GAGCCTGGCGATTTGCCGGGCCAAGCAGCGACAGAGAAAGCGAGGTGGAAAGTGATGCACTGCGACCGTGCCAACGGAACCAGATTCCGCCGCGAAAAGTCGCAGAACAACAAGCGGCTCGCACATATCCGCGCGAAGCTGCAAAAGGCCGGCAAGGTGATGCGGATCAAGCAATGATCTACGAACAAGCCAAGCCTCTCGTTGAGAAGCTGATGCACATCGCTGTGCTGTACCACGCAAGCCCGGCGCTCCTGCGCCAGAAGATGCACGAGGCGCTGGAGTACATCCCGCACCTCGATGCCGCGTGCCTAGAGCGTGGCTGTGCCTGCCACGACGATCGCCTAACCCAACCCACCCAACCTAACCAACCCAAGGAGAACTGAACCATGAACACTACCCGTTACAACATCGACACCTGCGCCATGCTCGCTGAGTTCAACGCATCCGTGTGGACCGCACGCAAGCTGGACAAGAGCGCCACCGAAGAGGTGGTCAGCAACAAGAACGCGCAGGCCAAGGACGCCGCCCGTGTCAACAAGCACCTGCTCGCTGGGCGCAACGAGCTAGAGGTCATCCAGCAGATGGTGGGCCGGGCTCGCCAGTATGTGTACGACAACACGCTGCCGTGGTCTGACTCGGGCCTGCGCCTACTACCCACCATCAACTTCGAGAAGTTCGCATCCAAGATGAACGAGTTCGAGGAGGAGTTCGAGCGCGTGGTCAACGAGTTCGTGACCATCTATCCCACGCTGATTACGGCGCAGGCGATGGCGCTGGGCGATATGTTCAGGCGTGACGACTACCCCTCGCAGAACGAGATCATGACCAAGTTCTCCTTCCGTGTGAACTACATGCCTGTGCCTACCGCAGGTGACTTCCGTGTGGATGTGGGCAACGCTGCGATGGATGACATCAAGGGCAAGCTCCAGCGCATGGCAGAGGAGCGGGTCGAGCAGGCCATGGCCGATGTGCGCAAGCGCCTCGGGGAACACCTCAAGCGTATGTCCGACCGCCTCACCACCGACTACATCGCAGGGGAAGCCAAGCCTCGTCGGTTCCACGACTCGCTGGTCGAGGGTGCGCTGGAGTTGTGCGACCTGACCAAGGCCCTCAACCTTGTGGGTGACGCGTCGCTGGAGGGTGCACGCTCTGACCTTGAGAAGCTGCTGTGCGGTGTGTCACCCACCGAACTGCGCAAGAACGCGGCTGTCCGCGACGATGTCAAGAAGAATGTCGATGCAATCCTCGATAAGTTCAACTTCTGAGGGACCGCTGACCTTCCACCTCATGCGTGTGACGGAGCCAAGCCCGTTCGCGTTCGAGTCAAAAGCAACCACGCTCTACGCTCGCTTCATGATCTGGAAGACGGAGACTATGGAGGACCCAAGGCAATGGGATGGCCCACGCCTTGGCATCACCGCACGCGTCGAGGGGGCCACCAAGTCATGGCTCACAGAGGGCGACAGGATCGGCCACACGCTGCATCTAGGTGAGGCGGTGGGCGTCGTTGATGTGGATGTGCTTGCGGCTGAGAAAGGGGTGGAAGCCTCCGAGGTCCTGCTCTTTGGCTGCAAGCATCTCAACCCGGTGCTGGAGAACTTCGCTGTGCTGGCGGGTATTGGCACGGGTCTGGACCTTGAGATATGCCACATGCTGCGCCCCACGCCCAACCTGTTTGTGAACCTGTACGCACAGAACCCCAAGCTGCGGCGCAGGCCCGCTTACCCCCTCCCTACCTACCGCAAATGAAAGGACCCACATGTGAAGTACCAATCCCTTGGACAGCACCTGCTGCGAAACAAAGCAGACAGGAGGGCGGGAGTCAAGCACTCCCCCCTTCACACCTTGAAGGAGTGCTGCGAAGCAGCGGGCGTAATACCCGGCTGGTTCGGACGGCTCGCCAACAAGTACCCCGGGGCCCCGCAGCCTGTGCTGCGTAGTGGCAAGCGTAATACCGCGCTGTACCGCAAGCACGAGGTCGTGCAATGGTTGGCGCATGTGAAAGAACTTCGCTCTCAATCTGAACAGAAAGGAACGGTCATGCCTTCTTTGCAAGACGCGTTGCAAAACGCTTTGGCGAAAGCCCAACCCGCGCCCACTCCCGCGCCCACTCCCGCGCCCACTCCTGCGCCTACTACCGAGCCCATTCCCTCTGACTGGGATGACGAAGGCGGCGCGCAGCAGATCACCGAGACCAGCACCACAACCACCAAGGAGAAAACCATGGACCATTACTTCAAGCCCACAACGAATGTCTCACGCATTACCTTCAACCTGATCCGTGACACACGCGGACTGACGCGTTCCAAAGCGCTGCACATCCTGCGCGAGAAAGGGTTCAACTCCAAGTCGGTAAGCTCGCTGCTGTGCCAGATGGTGGCGCAGGGGATGATGAAGGAAGACCCCGATGGGGTTCTGTCCACGGCGCAGTCTGAGTACACTCCTGTGAAAGCGTACGCAATCATGATGCGCAAGCGCAAAGCCAAGGCCGCGCCGCGCGCCATCCTCATCGACGGTGACGAAGCAGTTGAGCACGGGCTGTGCGCGCCCGATCGCCGCCAGCACGGCATCGACATACCCATCGAGCGCGTCGGGGGTGGCGTAGAGCATGACCAGCAGGTGCGGCACATCGGCACCGCGCCCCCAGTCCCAGTTGGCGGGGTCATTGGCGCCGATATCGCCCAATCGCCGCGACCGGCTGTCATCGCTCGCCAGCCCTTGCCGGAATTCGGGCCCGAACTGGTCGATCACTGCCGGCGCCAGCCCGAGCGCCGCCAGCCCCGGCGCGCTGAGCGCAAGTTGCAGCGCGGTGCTGACGATGCGGCCATCGGCGCGCGCGGCATTGATATCGGCAACGCTGGTCGGGCGGGTCGCCGCCAGCCACGCGCGTGCGGCCGCCACATCGGCGACGTCGAGTAGCAGGAAACAGCTTGCGGCGAGTGCACCCAGCCCGCTGGCGGCGAGCGCCTGGATGTCCTCCCATTCGGTGACGGGTTCGGGGGCGAAGGTACGCGTCATGCGGCGATCTCCGCCAGCCAGCGCGTCGCCGCCAGCTCGTCGAATTCCTCGCCGGCGCACAGCCTGACATAGCCGGCGCGGACGCGGGCGGCGCGGGCAAGGTCGAACGTCGTTTGCCCCGGATAGGCGCGCCACCAGAACTGCGTGACGATCTGGTGGTGGCGCATGAAATATTTGAAGCGCTGCTCGTCGCTGGCGCCGTCGAGGATCAGCCAGCGCGTACGCGGATAGCCGATGCCGTTGGTGAAGCTGACGTTGAGCCCGAAGCCGACCTTGTTGATGAAGTCGTCCATATAGGCTTCGGCGCTGCCGTCATATTCGCTGGTGAAGATGACGCGGCGGCCGCCGTCGATGATCACCCAGCGGGCAAAGTGAATCGTCCCGACGCGCCCCAGCCGCCCGCCGCGGAACAGGTGGCGCGCGCCCCAGTCGACGACGTAGTGGATGATGCGCACCAGCCCCATCCGGAACAGCCCCGGCTTGATCGTGCCGATGGCGGTGAACGGGTTGGCGCTGTCGTGATCCTCAAACGCCGAGCGCGCCGCGATATCGGCCGGGTCGGGCGGCACCACGGCCAGCGGATCGGTGCTTTCGATATGCCGCAGCCACCACAACTTGATCGCCGCCGCAACCAGCACCAGCGCGAACAGCCACGGGTGGCACAGCGCCAGCCAGACGAGCAGCGCCACCAGCGCCAGCGCGGCGGCGGGCACGCTGAGCAAATGCAGCAGGCTGGCGAAGGCATAACCGGCAGGCGTCGGCGCCGGCGGCGTCAGCGGCACGTCGACGACCGCCGCCAACTGCCGCGCCGTCGCCGCCGGATCATGCCCGACCGTCGCGCCACGCGCCGCGCGCAAGGCCGCGAGCAGTGCGGCGTTTTCATGCACCGCGACCACCGTGCGGCCCGGCCCGTTGACATAGCTCGCCAGCGACTTGACGACATGGCCGCGCATGTACGCCAGCACGTCGTCGCCGGCGCCAAAGCCTTCGCAATGCATGAACAACGCCGCGAGCCAGCCATCGCACTGCGCCGCGAGCGCCACCAGAAACGCATCGACGCTGCCGTCGCAGCAACCGAGCAGCCCGAGCGACACGCGCTCGACCGGCCAGGCCCCGTGCCCGAACAGCGTGTTGAGGCTGCGCGGGTGGAAGGCGCGGTCACCGAGCGACGGATCCTCGCCGATGAAGGCGCGGACATTGTGCAGCATCGGCAGCGCAGCGAAGTTGATATCGGGGTTCGCCGGATCGGCATGGCCCGGCGCACCGGGCGCGCAGCAACCCGCTAGAAACGCCCGCAGCGCTTCAATCTGTCCATCACGGACAGGGGCGAACACCAGGAAATCCGATTGCGGAGTCAGCCGGGCCTCCTGTTACGAAATTGGCGCCTGGCTCTATGCCTTCGGGGGAAATTCGAGCGCGAAATCGATCAAGCGCTTCTTCTTCCAATAGACCTTGCCGAGGTAGAGGCCCGGCCCGATCATCCGGATTTCGTCGCGCACCCATTGGGCGACTGTCGACGTCTCCGAATAGTCGAGCACGATACATTCCTTGCCGTCGAGCCAGCTCTTGTCCTTGTAGACCTTGGCGACGATGGCCTTGATGCCGAACGGCAATATCTCATTGCGCAGGAAGCCGCGCTTGGCGTCGAAGACCTTGCCCTTCCACGCGAAGATATTGATCGCCTTGGCAATTTCGTCGGAAAATGTCGTGCCCGGCGCGATCACCGCCAGCCCGTGCGCCTCGCCATTGGGGATCGGCCCGGCCTTGCTCGCCGTAAACAGCGCATCAAGCTCGGCCTGACTCATCTTGAACAGATCGGCAGTGGTGATCGCCATGGCGCGTTTCCCCTTGGTCGGCAAAATCGGGCGCAACGCAACTGCTACAGGCGTGCAGTCTATACCCCTTGGCGCCGCCCCCGCAAGCCGGTCACGCGACGCGCAACACGCTGATTTTGGCGGCGGCGCGCGCGTCGAGCCACTGCGCCATCGCTTCGGGCGGCAGCGCCGCGGTGAAGTGAAAGCCCTGCCCCTGCAGCACGCCCATATCGGCCAGCCGCACCAGTTGCTCGGGGGTTTCGATGCCTTCGACGACGAGTTCGAGCCCCAGCCCCTGCGCCAACCCGACAGTGGCGCGAACGACTTCGGCGGCGACGCCTTCGGCATTGGCGAAGTTGCGGTCGAGCTTGAGCGCGTCGAGCGGCAGCCGCAGCAGCTGCGACATGCCGGCATAGCCCGTCCCGAAATCATCGAGCGCCAGCCGCGCGCCGCGCCGGCGCAGCGCGGTCAGCCGTTCGCGCACGACTTCGGGAACGCGGTCGAGCAGCAGATCCTCGGTGATTTCGATTTCGAGGATCGACAGCGGCAGGCCGCACGCCGCGAGTTCGGCCTCGATCGTCGTCAGGATTGAATCGCGCGCCAGTTCGGGCTGGCCGAGGTTGATCGCGACGCGTTCGATGCGGTGGCCCGACGCCAGCAGCCCGGCGACCGCGGCAAATCCCGAAGCCCGCAGATGCGACCCCAGCGCCAGCATCCAGCCCGAGCGCGTCGCAATGTCGAGGAACTCGTCGGGGGCGATGCGGCCGAGTTGCGGGTGCTCCCAGCGCGCCAGCAATTCCATGCCGAGCACGCGGCCGTCGCTCAGCCGGACAATCGGCTGCAGCCAGGCGCGCGCTTCGGGCGGGCAGCCTTCGTGGCGTTCGAATGCCTGCTTGATGATGATCTCGCGGTCGAGCCGCGCGAAATCTTCGGGCAGCGCCGGATACAGCGTGCCGCGCGCGATTTCCTTGCCGCGCCGCGCCGCATCATCGGCGGCCGCCAGCACCGCCTCCAGCCCGCGCGCGCCGTCATCGCCCCACGCCACGCCGACAGTCGCCGAAATCGGCAGCTCGTTCGAATGGCGCGTCACCTCGCCCGCCGGCATCAACCCGGCGTGGATGGTCGCGGCGTGCGCCAGCGTCGCCGCGCGGTCGCGGCCCAATATGGCGACGACGAATTCGTCCCCGCCCCAGCGCCCGAGCAACATGCCGGCACCGGCAAAGCCCTTGAGCCGCCGCGTCAGCTCGCACAGCAGCCGGTCGCCGGCGGCATGGCCATCGCTGTCATTGACCAGCTTGAACCAGTCGAGGTCGATCATCATCAGCCCGACGCTGCCCGCCGCCGCCGCGCGCCGGTCGAGCGCAGTGCGGAACGCCCGGCGGTTGAGCAGGCCGGTCAGCGGATCGGTCGAGGCCTCGTCCGACAGCCGGCTGGTGACGGCGCTGAGTTCAAGCGCCAGCGGCCGGAAGATCAGCTGCACCGTCAGCGCCAGCAGCGCCAGAATGGCGAGCGTCAGTGCCAGGTTGAGATCGATGATCGTCTGCCCCGCCGCCGCACCCGCGGCAATGTGCAGCCGCACCGCACGCTCCAGCCGCGACTGGAACGAGCCGCCGGCCTGGCGCTCGACTTCGCGCGCCTCGGCATTCACGGCGCTGGCGCTGGTTTCGGGGCTGGCGGCATTGCGCGCAAAATCGCGCGCGACGCTGACCAGTCCGGCGACACCCGAATCGAGATATTGGTAGATCAGCCGCAGATCGTCATTGCCGCTGGCGTCGGACATTGCGGTAGCGCGCAGCACCCGGTGCTGCGCCTCGAGCGCGTCGCTGGCCTCGCCGAGCAGGACGATCTGCTTGGCGCGTTCGGAGCCGGTTTCCTCGGCAGCGTCGCGCGCCGCGAGCGCGATATCGAGCGCCAGCTTGCGTTGCTTGCTGGCGGTTGCGGTGACTTCGCTGTCGCGCGCGTGGCGCGTCGCCAGCCCGCCGAGCAACATTCCCGACCCCAGCGCCAGCACGCCGATCAACCCGACCGCGAGCGCATAGCGCATGGTGACGCGGCGGTAGACGCCGTAGGCCGAAGGCGTCCGCGGCGGTGTTGTGACCGCCGCCATCAGCCACGCCCCCGCAGGTCATAGACCGGCTGGAAGTTGCATGCGCTGACCCCGAGGCACCGCTCGCCGACGAAGGCCAGCGCGACGTGCCAGCTGCCGCGCGGCCCTGGCTCGATCCAGTCGGCGACCGACTCGGGCCGTGCGTCGAACACATCATCGGCCTCGGTCGCAATGCGCAGCCGCGCCGGCGCGCCGAGCAGGCCGAACAGTTGCGCTTCGGACGCGCCTGCGACATCGCCGGCAGCGGCCAGCGTGTCGCGCAAGCGCCGGGCACCGCCGTGTCGCGCGACCAGCAAAGCCACCAGCTGCACCAGCGCGAAACCCAGCAAACTCAAACCCATGATGCCGTCCTCTCGCGCCCTGCCCTTGTTCCAGAACGGCAGCACCGCCGGATTTTCTAGGGTGAGGGATCGGCCGCGACGAACTGGCACTTGGCGGAACGTCGCGCGCGCGGCATAGGGCGCGACATGACCTACGCCGCCCCGCCTGCCACCGCCCGCCCGCGCGCCGTTGCCATCTGGCTGCTGCTGATCGCAGCGATGGTGTTCGGCATGGTCGTCGTCGGTGGCATCACCCGGCTCACCGAATCCGGGCTGTCGATGGTGCGCTGGGAGCCCATCAAGGGCGTGCTGCCGCCGATGAATGCCGATGCCTGGGCGCGCGAATTCGCCGCGTATCAGGCCAGCCCGCAATACCAGAGCGTCAACGCCGGCATGACGCTGGCGGCGTTCAAGGGCATCTATTTCTGGGAATATCTGCACCGGCTGCTGGCGCGCAGCGTCGGCGTCGCGTTCGCGCTGCCGCTGCTGTGGTTTGCCTGGCGGCGGGCGATTCCGCCGGGCTACGGGCTGCGGCTCGGCATCATCCTGGCGCTCGGCGCGCTGCAGGGGGCGATCGGCTGGTGGATGGTGGCGTCAGGGCTGGTCGACCGGCCGGCGGTCGCGCACGAGCGGCTGGCGACGCATCTGCTGATGGCGCTGGCGATCATGTCGGCGTGCCTGTGGACGGCGCTCGACCTGCTCGGTGCCGGCCGCCCGGTGCGGGTGCGCCGCCCGACCGGCTGGATCGTACCGTTCTTCGTGCTGCTCGTCGTGCAGATCGGCTTCGGCGCATTCGTCGCCGGGCTGCGCGCCGGGCACATGTACAATATGTGGCCGCTGATGGGCGACGGGCTGGTGCCGCCCGACATGGGCATTTACGCGCCGCTGTGGCGCAACCTGCTCGACAATCCGGTGACGATCCAGTTCACCCACCGCACGCTCGCGCTGGTGGTGGCGCTGGTGGC
>CALDHQ010000600.1 GCA_937894055.1 uncultured Polymorphobacter sp. | reverse complement strand
GCGGCGCCGCGCAGGAAGCTGCTGTTGGCGTCGCTCGGCAGCCCGATCAGCGCGATCCGGCTCATGCGGCGGGCTTGGCGGCTTTCTTGGCCGGGGCCTTCTTCTTCGCGGCGGACTTTTTGGCGGCGGGTTTCTTGACTGCGGCCTTCTTCACGACCTTGCGCTTGCCCTTCGACGGGCCGGCGGCCGCGCGCGCGTCGATCAGCGCGGCGGCTTCGTCGAGCGTCAGCGCCATGCCGTCGCTGCCCTTGGGCACATTGGCGTTGGTCGTGCCGTCGGTGATGTACGGCCCGAAGCGCCCCGACATCAGCTTGATGGCGGCGCCCGACACCGGATGCGCGCCGAGTTCGAGCAGCGCCGACGGCGCGTTGCGCGCCCGGCCAGGGTTGGCGGCGGCTTCGGCGAGTTTGACGACGGCGGCGTTCATGCCGGTTTCGAACACTTCGACGGTCGAGGCGAGGCGCGCATATTTGCCGGCGTGCGCCAGATACGGGCCGTAGCGGCCGATGCTCGCGGTGATCTTGTCGCCGGTTTCAGGGTGCAGGCCGATTTCGCGCGGCAGCGACAGCAGCTTGAGCGCCATTTCGATGTCCTCGGGCCCGGCGACGGTGACGTCCTTGGGGATCGACGCGCGCGGCGGCTTGGGGTCGCCCTTGGCGCCGTCTTCGCCGCGCTGCAGATAGGCGCCGAAGCGGCCCGACCGCAGCGTGATCTTCTCGCCGGTCACCGGATCGATGCCGATATCGACCGGGCCGCTGGTGGCGCCACCCGCATCGGCATTTTCGCCGAACTGGCGCGTGTAGCGGCATTCGGGATAGTTCGAGCAGCTGATGAACGCGCCGAACTTGCCGGTGCGCATCGACAGCCGGCCGTTGCCGCACGTCGGGCAGACGCGCGGATCGCTGCCGTCGGCCTTGGGCGGGAACAGGAACGGCGCGAGGAATTCGTCGAGCGCCACTGTCACATCGGACGGGCGCAGCTCGAGGATTTCCTTGGTCTTGGGCTCGAAGTCCTTCCAGAATTCGGCGAGCACGGTCTTGTAGGCGAGGCTGCCCGCCGACACGTCATCGAGCCGCGTTTCGAGGTCGGCGGTGAAGTCGTAGCTGACGTATTTTTCGAAGAAGCGTTCGAGGAACGCCGTGACCAGCCGGCCCTTTTCCTCGGCATAGAAGCGGTTCTTTTCGATGCGGACATAGGCGCGGTCGCGCAGCGTCTGCAGGATCGACGCATAGGTCGACGGCCGGCCGATGCCGAGTTCCTCGAGGCGCTTGACCAGCGAGGCTTCGGAAAACCGCGGTGGCGGCTCGGTGAAATGCTGGTCGGCGGTGGCTTCCTTGACCTGGGCGGCCTCGCCTTGCGTCAGGCGCGGCAGGCGGCGGCTGTCGTCTTCGGCCTCGTCGCCCTTGCGGACATCCTCGACCGTTTCGGTATAGACCGCGAGGAAGCCGGGGCTGAGCACGACCTGGCCGGTGGCGCGCAGCTGCGTCTTGCCGTCGGCGGCAGAGAGATCGACCGCGGTGCGCTCCATGCGCGCGCTCGCCATTTGGCTGGCGATGGTGCGCTTCCAGATCAGTTCGTACAGCTTGCCATTGTCGCTGCTGCCGTGGTGCGCCTTGGCGAGGTCGGTCGGGCGGATCGCTTCATGGGCTTCCTGCGCGTTCTTCGCCTTGGTGGTGTAGATGCGCGGTTTTTCGGGCAGCACATCGGGGCCGGCGCCGAAGGTCTTGGCGATCATGTCGCGCGCGGCGGCAATCGCCTCGCCCGCCATTTGGACGCCGTCGGTCCGCATGTAGGTGATGGCGCCCTCTTCGTAGAGCGCCTGTGCGACGCGCATCGTGTGGCTGGCGGTGAAGCCGAGCTTGCGCGACGCTTCCTGCTGCAACGTCGAGGTGGTGAACGGCGGGAACGGGTTGCGCGTCGCCGGCTTGGTTTCGACGGCGCTGATTTTATAGACGCCGGCCTGCACATCGGCTTGGGCGCGGCGCGCGTCCTGTTCGTTGTTCAGGTCGAACTGCGTCAGCTTCTTGCCGTTCCAGAACGACAGCCGCGCGCTGAACGGGCTGCCACCGGCCGAAACCATATCGGCTTCGACGGTCCAGTATTCGCGGTTGATGAACGATTCGATTTCACGCTCGCG
Organism: uncultured Polymorphobacter sp.; assembly: GCA_937894055.1. GTDB lineage: Bacteria > Pseudomonadota > Alphaproteobacteria > Sphingomonadales > Sphingomonadaceae > Polymorphobacter_A. The sequence continues at coordinate 6,087 of CALDHQ010000600.1, read as the reverse complement.
GTCGACGACCAGCCGCAGCGCCACCGATTGCACGCGGCCCGCCGACTTGGCGCCGGGCAGCTTGCGCCACAGCACCGGCGACAGGTTGAAGCCGACGAGATAGTCGAGCGCGCGGCGCGCCAGATAGGCATCGACCAGATCCATGTCGATGTCGCGGGGCTTTTCCATCGCCGCGAGGATCGCCGACTTGGTAATCTCGTTGAAGGTGACGCGCGTCGCCCCGCCCTTGGGCACAGCTTTCTTGCCCTTGAGCCATTCGAGCAGATGCCACGAAATCGCCTCGCCCTCGCGATCCGGATCGGTGGCGAGAATAACGCGCTCGGCGCCCTTGAGCTCGTCGGCGATGGCTTTGAGCTGGCGCGCCTTGTCGCCGTACAGCTCCCACTTCATCGCGAAATCATCGTTGGTATCGACCGAGCCGTCCTTGGCCGGCAGATCGCGGACATGGCCGTAGCTCGCCAGAACCGTGTAGTTCGAGCCGAGGTATTTGTTGATCGTTTTGGCCTTCGCCGGCGATTCGACGATCACGACATCCATGTACGCACTCCGGGCCAGTCCAAGCGCGGCGGCCCTACGCGCTTTATATAGGGTGTGGCAAGAGGCGGTGCCGCATCCGGTTCAGCAAAGCGGCCGGTTCAGATGTCGTGGGGTTTGGAAACCTGTCCGCAGCGTTGCGGCTTATGCGGCATTCCCGGACGCTAACGGTCGGGGGAATGGTGCCCAGGAAAGGACTCGAACCTTCACATCGTTTCCAATACCAGCACCTGAAGCTGGCGCGTCTACCAATTCCGCCACCTGGGCACGGTTGCGAGTGCGGCGGGTTACGCAGGTCGCGTGGGCTTGTCAACCGGTGTGCGGCAAATCAACAGACATTGTCTTGTCACGCGTGTTGCGCCATGACGGCTCCGACGCGCCGGGGCTGTTCGGCGCACGTGCAAAAGGGTTTCGAATGCAGTTGTTCGACACGCGCCGCCTCGGTCCCGACGGGCTGGCAGTCATTGTCGGCGGTTCGGGTTTCATCGGCCGCTATCTTGTCCAGGAACTGGCGCGTACCGGCGTGCGGATACGCGTCGTGGTGCGCAACGAGCCTGCGGCGCTGTTCCTCAAGCCATTGGGTTCATTGGGTCAGATCGAAATCGTCAGCGCCGATGTGCGCAGCCCGGCGTCGCTGGCGCAGGCGTTCGACGGCGCGACGCTTGGCGTCAATCTGGTCGGCATCCTTGATGAAAGCGGCCAGAAGTTCGATTCGGTCCAGCACCTTGGCGCCGCCGCCGTGGCGCAAGCCGCTGCCAACGCCGGCGTCGAAGCGTTCGTCCATGTCTCGGCCATCGGCGCATCGCGCGATTCGCCGGCGCAATATGCCCGCAGCAAGGGCGACGGCGAAGCCGCGGTGCGCAAGCTGCTGCCGGTGGCGACGATCGTGCGGCCGTCGATCGTTTTCGGCCCCGAAGATGCCTTCCTCAACCGCTTTGCCGGGCTGGCGCGCAGCCTGCTGGTGATGCCGGTGATCGCCGGCGATACGAAGTTCCAGCCGGTCTATGTGCTCGACGTGGCGCGTGCCATTGTCGCGGCACTCGCCGACCCGGCGCGCTTTGGCGGCAAGACCTACGACCTCGGCGGGCCGCGCGTGTACACGTTCCGCGCGCTGCTGGCGTGGATCCTCAAGGAAATCCGGGTCGACAAGCCATTGGTCGACATTCCGCCGTTCGCCGCCAAGGCGATGGCGCAGCTCGGCAAGGTGCTGCCGGGCATGCCGATGACCTATGACCAGTGGCTGATGCTGCAATCGGACAATGTCGCGGTCGGGCCGGGGCTGGCCGAGTTCGGCATCGAGCCGACGCCGATGGAAGCGATTGCGCCGGGGTATCTCGAACGCTTCCGCACCGCCGGGCGCTTCCACCGCGACCGCGCCGCCTGATTTTCCCAGCTTGCAAGGACTGACCGATGGTCGAACATTCACTGCTCGACATCATCATCATGGGTGTTGTCGAAGGTCTGACCGAGTTTCTGCCGGTCTCCTCGACAGGCCACCTCATTCTTGCGGGCGAGCTGATCGGCTTCAAGAGCGAAACCGGCGCGACGTTTGAAATCGCCATCCAGTCGGGGGCGATCCTCGCGGTGGTGGTAGCGTACTGGCGGCGCTTTACCGATGTGCTGGTCGGGCTGTTTTCGCGCGATGCTGGCGCCATTGCCTTTGTCCGCAACGTGTTGCTGGCGTTTTTGCCGGCGGCAGTCATCGGGTTTCTGCTGATCGATGCGTTCGAGGCGATGCTGTCGAGCCCGATGACGGTGGCGATCGCGCTGATTGTCGGCGGTGTCGTTATCCTGCTGATCGAACGCAGCGCGCGCGTCCCGCGCTATACCAGTGTCGAGGCGATGCCGTGGCGCGCCTCGCTCGGCGTCGGGTTGGTCCAGTGCGTGGCTATGATCCCCGGCGTGTCGCGGTCGGGGGCGACGATCATGGGCGGCTTGCTGCTCGGGCTCGACCGCAAGACCGCGGCGGAATTCAGCTTCTTCCTCGCCGTGCCGACGATTGCCGGGGCGACGGTGCTGCTGCTGTGGAAGCACCGCGACAACCTCGATACCAGCCAGCTGGGCGATATCGGCATCGGCTTTCTGGTGTCGTTTCTGGTCGCGCTGGTGGTCATCAAGGGCTTTGTCGCGCTGGTCAGCCGTTATGGATTCGCGCCGTTTGCCTGGTACCGAATCATTGCCGGATCGGCGGCGTTGGTGTGGCTGCTGGCACGATAGTTCCGTTTCGAAACTAAATTCCGGACAGAATCCGACTTTCCCGGCAGAAACTTCGGTGGATTTTTGATAATAGACAACAATACTGACCTATCGGCCAGATAGTGCGTGACTCGGGCACCAAACCGACCTATTCGAACCGCTCGTTCGGGAGTCGGTGATGTCAAACGCCATAATGCTCAAATTCACGCAGACCGCGCAGGCGTTCCCGCCCAAGCGCGGCGCCGCTGAACGCGCCGACGACTTTCTCGAAATCGCCACGCCGTACATTCTCGCCAAGGCCGAGGAGCAGGCATCGCGCTGCTCGCAGTGCGGCGTGCCGTTCTGTCAGGTGCATTGTCCGCTGCACAACAACATCCCCGACTGGCTGCGGCTGACCGCCGAAGGCCGGCTCGAGGAGGCCTATGAAATCTCGCAAGCCACCTCGTCGATGCCCGAAATCTGCGGCCGCATCTGCCCGCAGGACCGGCTGTGCGAGGGCAATTGCGTCATCGAAAAGGGCTTCGGCTCAGTCACCATCGGCTCGGTCGAAAAGTTCATCACCGACACCGCCTGGGAACAAGGCTGGGTCAAGCCGCTGGTGCCGCTCGCCGATCGCAGCGGGCAATCGGTGGGCATCATCGGTGCCGGCCCGGCCGGGCTGACCGCTGCCGAGCAGCTGCGCATCAAGGGCTACGACGTCCACATCTATGACCGCTACGACCGCGCCGGCGGGCTGCTGACCTACGGCATCCCCAACTTCAAGCTTGAAAAGCAGGTCGTCGGACGCCGGATCGCGCGGCTCGAGGCCGGCGGCATCGTCTTCCACAACGACTTCGAAGTCGGCCGCGACGCGACGCTTGCCGAACTGCGCGAGCTCCACGACGCGGTGCTGATCGCCACCGGCGTCTATCAACCGCGCGAACTCGTCGCCCCCGGCGTCGAGGCCAACGGCGTCATCGCGGCGCTCGATTATCTGGTCGCCAGCAACCGCATCGGCTTTGGCGACGAGGTGCGCGATTTTGATGCGCTGAATGCCGAAGGCCGTGATGTCGTCGTCATCGGCGGCGGCGACACCGCGATGGACTGCGTGCGCACCGCCATCCGCCAGGGCGCCAACTCGGTGCGCTGCCTGTACCGCCGCGACCGCGCCAACATGCCGGGATCGCAGCGCGAAGTCGCGCATGCCGAGGAGGAGGGCGTCAAGTTCGAATGGTTGTCGGCACCCGACAGCTTTGGTGCCGACACCGGCAACGTCACTTCGGTCAATGTCGCACGCATGCGGCTCGGCGCGCCCGACGCCAGCGGCCGCCGCGCGCCCGAGCCCGAGCCGGGTACGGCGGTCGTGCTGCCCGCAACGCTGGTCATCAAGGCGCTGGGCTTTGACCCCGAGCCGCTGCCGTTGCTGTTCGGCGCGCCCGAACTCGGCGTCACGCGCTGGGGCACGTTGCGCGTCGACAACAGGTCGATGCAAACCAATATCGACGGGGTTTTCGCCGCCGGAGACATCGTGCGCGGCGCCAGCCTTGTGGTATGGGCAATCCGCGACGGACGCGATGTCGCAAAGTCGATGCATCAACATCTGGTCGCCAAGGCCCGGGCTGCAGCCCGCAAGCCGGTCGCCGCCTAAGGAGTAGTCAATGATCCGCAACCTCATCATCATCGGCCTGCTGGCCACCGCGACGCCGGTGCTGGCTGCCGCCGACCCGGCTGCCGTTACCGCCGCCACCGCGCTGGTCCAGCAGCTCGACGTCAAGGGCCAGATTACCGCCAGCGCGAACCAGAGCATCGCCGGCATGCGATCGGGCGCCGCCATCACGCAGATGCTGTCGCAGCAGCCGGGCTTTGAACAGGCCCGCGCCGCAAACCCCGCCAAGTTCAAGGAAGTGCTGGGCCGTGTCGGCGTCATGCAGGCCAATGCCGCACAGAAGGTCGTGACCGCGCAGACCCCGGCGGTCGTCAATGCGGCGATCCAGGCCTATGCCAAGAACTTCACCGCCGCCGAGCTGAAGGCGCTGTCGGAATTCTACCGCAGCCCGCTGGGCATCGCGATGCAGACCAAGCAGCCGCGCGTGATGGCTGAAATCAACCAGGCCACCAACCAGCTGATGGGCGCCAAGATCGGCGCCGCGATGCAGGCGCTGGGCCCGCAGATCGATGCCGAGCTGAAGAAGCTGCAGCCCGCTGCACCACCCAAGAAGTAACGCAAGCCGGCACTGGCCGGCGGAGAGACCCAGATGAGCCCGACCCCTTTCGACTTCGCGCAGAACCAAGCAGAACGTCAGCGCATTGCAGAAGTCGGCATGTACCGCCCCGATCTCGAATCGGACGCATGCGGGGTCGGGCTGGTCGCCGCCACCGACGGCAAGGCATCGCGCCGCGTCGTCACTGCGGCAATCGACGCGCTGAAGGCGGTCTGGCACCGCGGTGCCGTCGATGCCGATGGCAAGACCGGCGACGGCGCCGGCATCCATGTCGAAATCCCGGTCGACTTCTTCCACGAACATATCGAACGCGCCGGCCACCGGCCGCGGCCCAACCTGCTCGCGGTGGGCCAGATCTTCCTGCCGCGCACCGACCTCGCCGCACAGGAAAGCTGCCGCACCATCGTCGAATCCGAAATCATCGGCTTCGGCTATAAAATCTACGGCTGGCGCCGCGTGCCCGTAGACGTCAGCGTCATCGGCGACAAGGCGATGCAGTCGCGCCCCGAAATCGAGCAGATCATGATCGCCGGGCCGCGCACCGGCCGCATCGTCGACCGCGCTGCCGCCGAGGCGTTCGAAAAGGACCTGTTCCTGATCCGCCGCCGCATCGAGAAAAAGGTCATCGAGGCGCAGATCCAGGGCTTTTACGTCTGCTCGCTGAGCAGCCGCTCGATGATCTACAAGGGGCTGTTCCTCGCGCAGGAGCTGTCGATCTTCTACCCCGACCTCAACGACGAACGCTTCGTGTCGCGCTTCGCCATCTATCACCAGCGCTATTCGACCAACACCTTCCCGCAATGGTGGCTGGCGCAGCCGTTCCGCTGCCTCGCGCACAACGGCGAAATCAACACCGTGCGCGGCAACAAGAACTGGATGAAAAGCCACGAAATCAAGATGGCGGCGTCGGCGTTCGGCGAGCTTTCCGAAGACATCAAGCCGCTGGTGCCGGCGGGTGCGTCGGATACCGCCGCGCTCGACGCGGTGTTCGAGGCGCTGGTGCGCTCGGGCCGCGACGCGCCGACCGCCAAGCTGATGATGGTCCCCGAAGCCTGGGGCAAGGACGACACGCTGCCCGATGCGCATCGCGCGATGTACGCATTCTTCGCCAGCGTCATGGAGCCGTGGGACGGACCGGCGGCGCTTGCCATGACCG
>CALDHQ010000599.1 GCA_937894055.1 uncultured Polymorphobacter sp. | reverse complement strand
GACTGGAGTTCAGACGTGTGCTCTTCCGATCTTCGGTTATTTGCGCGGTGCAACGCGTTCGGCACGCGCCGCAACGCGCTCGCCCCGCGGCGCGTCTTCGGGTGCATCCGACCGCGTCTTGATGCCCAGCGAAATCAGCAGCGACGACGACACGAAGATCGACGAATAGGTGCCGACGACAATGCCGAGCAGCATTGCGGCGGTGAAGCCGAAGATGACGTCGGGGCCGAGCAGCAGCATCGCGGTCAGCGCGACGATCATCGCCAGCGACGTCATCACGGTGCGCGGCAGCGTTTCGTTGACCGAAAGATCGATGATCGGGCCGATGTCCATCTTGCGGTATTTGCGCAGGTTCTCGCGGATTCGGTCATCGATGACCACCTTGTCGTTCAGCGAATAACCGATGATGGTCAGGATCGCGGCGATGACGTTGAGGTCGAATTCAAGCTGCGTCAGCGCGAAGAATCCGAGTGTCACCAGCACGTCATGCACCAGCGCGACGACGGTCGAGACGCCGAAATACCATTCGAAACGGATCCAGGTGAACAGCGCCACCGCCGCCATCGACAGCAGCACCGCGAGTGCGCCCTTCTGGATCAGCTCCTGGCTGACCTTCCCGCTGACCGACTCGACGCGCCGGAAGCTGACGTCGCCATACTCCGCCTTTAGCGCGGTCTGCACCTTGGTGACGACCTTCTGCACCGCGGCCTGGTCGCCTTCGGGCAGCGGCAGGCGGATCAGGATGGTGCGGTTGTTGCCGAACTCCTGCAGCGCCGCGGCACCGACATTGAGCGCTTCGACATCGGCGCGCAGCGCGTCGAGCTTCGGCGGCGTCTTGAATTCGACTTCCATCGTCAGGCCGCCGATGAAATCGACGCCGAGATTGAGGCCGCGGACGCCGATCAGCGCCAGCGAGCCGAGCGTCAGCGCGATGGTCAGCGCGAACGCCCAGTAGCGCATCCGCACGAAGCCGATGTTGGTGTTGTCGGGAACTAGCTTGAGGGTCATGCGGCCGTTTCCGTCAGATAACAAGCGCGGCGGGGCGACCGCGGCTGAGCCAGCGCGCGACCATCAACCGCGTCACGGTGACGGCGGTGAACACCGACGTCGCGATGCCGATCGACAGCACCACCGCAAAGCCCTTGATCGGGCCCGAGCCGAAGATGAACATGATCACCGCGACGATGATGTTGAGGCTGTTGGCGTCCCAGATGGTGCGCGTCGCATCGCGGTAGCCGACTTCGATCGACGGCACGATGCCCCTGCCCTTGCGCGCTTCCTCGCGGATGCGTTCGTTGATCAGCACGTTGGCATCGACCGCCGCACCGATGGTCAGCACCAGCCCGGCGATACCGGGCAAGGTCAATGTTGCCCCCAACATCGACATGACGCCGAGGATAAGCAACACGTTGAGCACCAGTGCCACCACCGAATAGATGCCGAAGCGGCCATAGGTGAGGATCATCAGAGTCGCCACAGCGAGCACTGCGGCAATCGAGGCGAGTGCGCCGGCTCGAATCGAATCGGCGCCGAGGTCGGGACCGACGGTGCGTTCCTCGATGACCTTGAGCTCGACCGGCAGCTTGCCCGAACGCAGCAGTACGGCGAGGTTGTTGGCGCTTTCGGTGGTGAAGCTGCCCGAAATGATGCCCGCGCCGCCAAGGATGGCGTCGTTGATGCGTGGAGCCGAAATCACCTTATTGTCGAGGATGATGGCGAACGGCTTGCCGATGTTTTCCTGCGTCGCCTTGGCGAAGCGGCGGCCGCCGGCGCTGTCGAAGCGGAACGACACCACGGCCTGTCCGTCCTGATAGCTCGGCTGCGAATCGATGAGCTGGTCGCCCGAGATCATCACGCGACGCTTGACGACGATAACGCCGGGTTGATCCGAATACTCGAGGATCTGGCTGCCCGGAGGCGCGCGACCGGCAGCGGCTTCAGCGGGGTCGGCGTCGACATCGACCAGCTTGAACTCAAGCTTGGCGGTCTTGCCGAGCAGCGCCTTGAGCGCCGACGGGTCCTGCAGGCCGGGCACCTGCACAACGATGCGGTTGCTGCCCTGGCGGATGATCGTTGGTTCGCGCGTGCCGAGTTCGTCGATACGGCGGCGGATGACTTCGACCGCCTGCGTCATCGCGGCGTTGACGGCAATGGCAATGCCGGCATCGGTCGGCGTCAGGATGATGCGGTTTCCATCGACCACGCTGACTTCGACATCGCGCTGGCCCGACAGCGAACCCACCGGGCGCGTGACGGTCCGCAGCGTTTCGACGGCGGTATCGAGTCGCGTCGGATCGGTGATGGTGATGCTGAGCACGCCGCCCGAAATCGACAGGTCGGTGAACGCCACCGGCCCGCCTTCGGCGCCGCGCATTTCGGAACGCACGGTTTCCTCGAGCGCTTCGAGCTTGGTCTTGCGGACGTCGTCGGTGTTGGCTTCAAGCAGGATGTGCGAGCCACCGCGCAAGTCGAGCCCGAGGTTGAGCTGCTTGTGCGGCACCCACGACGGCCAGGTCGCGACAGTCGCTTCGGAAAAGAAATTGGGGACTGCGAACGCCAGACCGACGACGAGCGTCAGCATGATCGACCAGATTTTCCACTTCGGGAAGTCGAGCATTCAGTTGGCTCAGCTCTTGGCGTCGTTGGCAGCCGCGGGAGCACCGCGCGTGCGAACATCGGTCAGCGTGCCCTTGAGCGCCTTGACCTTGACCGTCGGCGACAGTTCGATTTCGACTTCGCCGTCGCTGACCTTGATGACGCGCCCGATCAGCCCGCCGCCGGTGACGACTTCGTCGCCCTTCTTGACGGCATCGATCATCGCGCGGTGCGCCTTGACGCGCTTTTGCTGCGGCCGGATCATCAGGAAATAGAAGATCACGAAGATCGCGATCAGCGGCACGAACTGGATGAAGGCAGCGGCGCCGCCTGAAGCCCCCGCCGTTTGTGCAAAGGCCGGTGATGCGAACATGAACGTGACTTCCGTATTGCGTGATTGAATATGCTGCCGCCTATACAAGAACGCGACGCCCAAGCAAATGCGGGCCAGCAAATCATGTCATGACAGCCTGAGCTATGTCATAGAGCGCCCATTCAGTTTCAACCCCGGACCCTCGCCATGCCGCTGCCCCCGCTCAACGAAGCCACTTCCGCGCCCGATATCGCGGCCACGCTGGCACGGATCGCCGATGCGCTCGAGCGACTGGCACCGCCGCCGCTGCCGGTGTCGGGCGCGGTGGCAGCCGATGGCAGCCATTCGTTCGTCTGGTCGCACCACCAGCTGCGCGCGGTGCAACCGGCGCGGACGCAGCCGCTCGATTGCTTCGAAGGGGTCGAGCCGCAAAAGGCGGCGCTGCTCGAGAACTGCAGACGGCTGGCAGCCGGACTGCCCGCGCATGACGTGCTGCTGTGGGGCGCACGCGGCATGGGCAAAAGTTCGCTGGTCAAGGCCGTGCATGCCACGCTGTGCGCGCAGGGCACGCCGCTGGCGCTCGTGCAGGTGGCGCGTGACGATATTGCCAGCCTTGGCGACCTGTTCGCGCAACTTTCCAAGCAGCCATTACCCGCGCTGGTGTTTGCCGATGACCTGTCGTTCGAAGCCGATGAACACCAGTACAAGGCACTTCGCTCGGTGCTCGAAGGCGGCATCGAGGCGCGGCCCGACAATGTCCGCGTCATCGTCACCTCGAACCGCCGCCATCTGGTGGCGCGCGAGCATGCCGATGCGGAGGCCGCGAACGCCATCAACGCCCGCGATGTGCTCGATGACCGGCTGGCGCTTGCTGACCGGTTCGGGCTCAGCCTCGGCTTCCACAACTGCGATCAGCCGACCTATCTCGCCATCGTCGCGGGTTATGCCAAGACCTATGGCCTGACCGCCGAGCCTGCCGAGGCGCTGGCATGGGCGATGACGCGCGGCAGCCGGTCGGGGCGAGTCGCCTGGCAGTTCATTCAGGAACTTGCCGGCCGTGATGGCGTTGTACTTGACACGGTCCGGCAATCGGGCGGATTTGCAACCAGTTAGAAATCGCGTTGGCGGAGGCGAAGATGCGGCGTTCCCTATTTGCTGTGGCGTTCGCGCTTTTGGTCGGCCTGTTTGGCGCCAGCGCGGCTTCTGCTCAGACGCGCGGCGACCTCAAATGCGAATCGTGGAACTATCAGCCGGCGCGCTGCCCCGTCGACAATCTGGTCGATGCGCAATTGACCAGCGTGATCGCCGGGCAATGCTATCAGGGCCGCAGCTGGGGCTTCGACCGCGGTGCCATCTGGGTCAACAACGGCTGCCGCGCGCGCTTCAGCTATCAGACCGCCTATAACGGTGGCGGCTATCCCGGTGGCGGCGGCTACCCGGGCGGCGGCGGCTATCCTGGTGGCGGCGGTGGTGGCTACTACCCCGGCGGCAACCAGGGCACGACTGTCATCAAGTGCGAGTCGTGGAATTATCAAAACGCGCGTTGCCAAGTCGACACGCGTGGCGGTGTCGAGATGAGCCGCCGCATTGCCGGCAACTGCGTGCAAAACCGCACCTGGGGCTATGACCGCGGTGGCATCTGGGTGTCCGATGGCTGCCGCGCCGAGTTCCGCGTCTTCTACGGTGGCGGCGGCAACAATGGCGGCGGCGGCTATTACCCGCCGCAGAACCAAGGCTACAAGGTCAAGTGCCAGTCGTGGGATTACAAGCCGGCGCGCTGCCCGGCGAGCATCCGGGTCGGTGTGCGCATCACCAATATCATCGCCGGCGAGTGCAAGATGAACCGCACCTGGGGCTGGGATCGCGGCGGCATCTGGGTCAACGGCGGCTGCCGCGCCGAATTCATGGTCGACGGCTGATAGCAGCCGCGACCGATCTGTTTGGGGAGATTGAACGTATGCTACGCAATCTGACAACGCTGCTGACCTGCGGCGCACTGGTCATTCCGCAAGTCGGCGCACTGGCGCAATCGACACCGCCCGATGCATCGTCATCGCGGCAGTCGCCGAGCAACTGGGGCGGCTCAGGGAACAGTGGCAACAGCAGCTGGGGCGGTTCCGGCAACAGCAACAGCAATAACAACAACTGGAACAATAACAGCAACTGGAACAACTCGGGCGGCAGCGGCCAGCTGACCTGCGAATCGTGGGACTATCAGTACCGTCGCTGCCCGGCGAACACCGGCAACAATGTCCAGCTGACGCGCCGCATTGCCGGCAACTGCAACGAGGGCCGGACTTGGGGCTATGACCGCAACGCCATCTGGGTCGATGGCGGCTGCCGCGCGCAGTTCCAGTTTGGGAACAATAACAATAATAACAACAACAATAACAACAATTGGGGCCGCGGCTATGCCGGTACGCTCCGCTGCGAATCGTGGAACTATGCGTTCCGGCGCTGCAACGCCAACACCAATGGCCGCGTTGACCTGCTGCGCACGCTCGCCGGCACCTGCCAGCGCGGCCGCAGCTGGGGCTTCGACAATGGCGGCATCTGGGTGAACCAGGGCTGCCGCGGCGAATTCGGCTTCGGTTATGGCAACAACAACGGTGGCAACAATAACAACAACAATACCGGTGAAGTCGTCGCCGGTGTCGCGCTCGCCGCCGGGTTGATCGCACTGCTCGCCGCCAGCAGCAATTCGGGCAAGTCGAGCAGCACTACGACCCCGCCGGTCAACGCCAGCGCACCGCCGGCCGCCATTGTCGCCAATCTGTCGGCGATCCCGACCGATCGCCGGCCTTCGGTGCAGACCTGCCTCGATGAAGCTGCACGCCAGATCGGTGCCACCGGCGGCACGCAGATCAGCCTCGACCGCGTCACCTCGCTGACCCGCGTCAGTGACGGCTGGGAACTGCGCGCGCAGCTGATCACCAGCTACCCTGACGAGTCGCGCTCGGTGACACTGACCTGCCGCGCCGACGGACCGCAGTTGCTGGCGATCGATTTCGGCAGCTGATCGGGCACGCGAAATCTCCGGCGGGCCATCACCCGCCGGAGGCGCATCATCGGTCATTCGTGGTGCGCCCGGCTGGATTCGAACCAGCGACCTCAGGATTAGAAGTCCCGCGCTCTATCCAACTGAGCTACGGGCGCAGAGGCCTGCGGCCTATCTGAAATTGTCGGCGTAGGCCTGCAGCTTGAGGCTGTGGCTGCCCAGCGGGACGATGGCATAGTCGAGGCCCTGCGCCTTGGCATAGGCAATCGCGGCGTCACGGTCGGGGAAGGTCAGCTGCACCTGTGCCGCAGTGTTGCCCGAGCCGGCCCAGCCGGTCAGCGGATCGGCGTGCTGCGGTGCTTCAGGCTCAACAGCGAGAACCCATTGCCCGGTGCGCGCATGCCCCGACTGCATTGCATTCTTGGGTCGCTGATAGATGCGCGCCTTCATCGCCTGTGCACTCCCGCCGAAACTGTAGTGGCCGAACCTCTTGATGGGGACTTGGGCGAGGAACGCCGCAAGGTCAAGGCTTGCCGCGCAATTGGTCGGCACGCTTGGTGCGCGTGGTGGCAGGCGCCGCCGCCGGATCGTCGGGCCAGGGGTGCCGCGGGTAGCGACCCTTCATTTCAGCCTTCACCGCCGCCCAGCTGCCGCGCCAGAACCCCGGCAGGTCGCGCGTCGTCTGGATGGGGCGGTGCGCAGGCGACAACAGTCGCAGCAACAACGGCACGCCCGCCACCGTCGTGGTGATGCCGTACCGCAGGCCGTACGAGAAGTCGACGCGGCGCACGACGCGGATGCCATCGTGGCCGCGGGTGGAACTCTCAGCCATCATCATGCTGTGGGAACCGAGCATCTTCCTTGGCTCGCTAAAGAAATCGGTCCTGGTGGTGAGGCCATGCTGGGTGCTTTTAAGAAAGCTTTTGATCCCTCTGATATGTTTAATCCTGGTGGTCTTGTTCCTCAGCGCATTCACCCTTATCTAGGAACGAACCGTGGTTAAGTGGACTCTCGTTACGGGTGCAACAGGTTTTGTCGGCGGCGAGTGGACACTGCGTGCTCTCTTGCGTGGTGAGTATGTCGCGGCTTTGGTACGTCCAGGTCGAGAACTTGCTGTGGGTGTGCATCTGCAGGAGTTGGCGGATGTGCATGGAACGCAAGTGCCGTCGCTGGATAAACTGGTGGTCGTGCCGTGGACACCTGGTTCGGAGTTCTCTTCGCTTCAATTGTTACGTCAGTCAGGAGTAGACCACATCTCATGTGTGATCCACGCTGCCGCTGATATGACCTACTCACTTTCAAAACTTCCGACGTCCCTTGATAACAATCTTGGTATGGCCTTAGGACTGTACCGTGCGGTGGCCGAGCATGCGCCGGAGGCGAAGAAGTTCATTGCTGTCTCTACTGCTTACACTTGTGGTTTAAATCCAGCCGCGGATATTCCTGAAGCACTTCATCTCACACCGAAACTCGTCAACGGTTACCAAACATCGAAGTGGGCGACCGAGATGGCGCTGACGGAGCTCGCGCGCAACGGTGGCCCAGCCCTCACCATTCTT
>CALDHQ010000598.1 GCA_937894055.1 uncultured Polymorphobacter sp. | reverse complement strand
CGATGGTGCTGGCGAGGAAGCTCGACAGCATCAGGCTGATCGCCAGCACGCCGAGGAAGATCAGGAACGACGTCAGCCGCTCCTCGCGCACGCCGTCGGTGATGTCGCGGGTGTCGGCGGTCAGTTGCAATGCCGCGAATGGCGCTGTCGCGGCATCGGTGCGGATGGGGGCGGCGGTGCTGATGATGACGGTCCGGTCGGGCGCGCGGCGCATCGCGTCGGCGGGCGCGCCTTGCGCCGCCATGACGACTTCTTGCCACGCCGCGCGGTCGTCGATTTTGGGCACGACATAGGGCGGCAGCGGTTTGGCCGAGCCGAACTTTTCGACGCCGCGATCGAGGAAGCGCGCGATGTCGCGGCGGAACGGCTCGGTCGCCGGATCGCGCAGCGTGAAGCTTGGCGGGTTGTGCGCCCAGCTGTCGGCAATCAACTGCCCGCCCCGGTCATAGACCTTGAGCCGCGCGCTCTTCATCGCGCCGTAACGGGTGACCAGCTCGGGAAGGCGCGCGGGTTCGGTTTCGGCGAGGAAGCTGGCGACAAGTTGGGCCTGCAATTGCAGCTCGCCGCGACGCTGGTCGATCAGCCGTTCGCGGAACGAATCGAGGTAGAGAATGCCGCCCGCCAGCACGAGCAGCGCGAACACATTGACCGCCAGAATGCGCGGCACAAGGCTGTAGCGGGTGCTCCAGGCGCGCGGGTTGCTCATCGCTGGCGATAATGATGGCGGAAGGGCACCGTCATTCCTCGTTGAAGCGGTAGCCGACGCCGTACAGCGTTTCGATGGCCTTGAATTCGGGATCGACGACGCGGAACTTCTTGCGCAGGCGCTTGATATGGCTGTCGATGGTGCGGTCATCGACATAGACATCGTCCTGGTACGCGGTGTCCATCAGCTGGTCGCGCGATTTGACGAAGCCGGGGCGCTGCGCCAGCGCCTCCAGAATCAGGAACTCGGTAACGGTCAGCGCGACATCGTTGCTGCTGCCCGGCCCGCGGGCGCCGGGCTCGCCCCAGGTGACGCGGTGGCGTGCGGTGTCCATCGTCAGCCGGCCGCGCGTGAACGCGGCGGCAGCGACCGCCTCCTCGCCGGGTTCGGGATCGGGGGCGCGACGGTTGGCCGCACGGCGCAGCACGGCGCGGATGCGTTCGATCAGCAGCCGCTGCGAAAACGGCTTGCCGATATAATCGTCGGCGCCCATCGCCAGACCGAGCGCCTCGTCGATCTCGGTGTCTTTGGAGGTCAGGAAAATCACCGGCAGCTCGGTCTTTTCGCGCAGCCGCCGCAGCAGTTCGATACCGTCCATGCGCGGCATCTTGATATCGAGCACCGCGAGATCGGGCGGGTTTTCGGTGAGCGCTTTTAGCGCGGTGGCGCCATCGGCGTACATCCGCACGGTGAAGCCTTCATTTTGCAGCGCAATCGAAACCGACGTCAGAATGTTGCGATCATCATCGACCAGTGCGATCGTAGCGGACATGCCCGGACCCTCGGTTGAAGTGCGGGGATTGAACTAGCCTATCGACCGGCTGCCTGCAAATCAGCCGACAAATTCACGACAAACGCTTTACCTGACCCCCTTGCGCCGTGTATGCGGCGCCGGATTGGCGCGCAGCAATGCGTGGCCGGCGGCGCGGGGAACGGACGCGTCGTGCATACGTATTCACGATCAGGATTCCAGGAGATCAGACGGTGACCAACGCTTCGACCAGCAAAATCGTTCGCCAATCGCGCCACGGCCTTGACGTGCAGGGCTTCGCGACCAAGGCCGAACTGCACTGGAACCTTGGTACCGCACCGCTGATCGAACGCGCTGTCGAAGCCGGCGAAGGCCTGCTCAGCGAAGACGGCGCCTTTGTCGTCGAAACCGGCAAGCACACCGGCCGTTCGGCGAACGACAAGTTCATCGTCAAGGATGATGTCACCGCGCCGGCCATCTGGTGGGGCAAGACCAACAAGGCCATCACGCCGGCGCAGTTCGCCAATGTGAAGGCCGATTTTGCTGCAGCGCTGGCTGCCAAGAAGACGCTGTATGTGCAGGACCTGTTCGGCGGCTCGCAGCCCGAACATCGCGTCCAGGTCCGCGTCATCACCGAACTCGCCTGGCACTCGCTGTTCATCCGCACGCTGCTGGTGCGTCCCGAAGCCGAAGCGCTGGCGGACTTCCTGCCCGAATTCACCATCGTCGATCTGCCGAGCTTCAAGGCCGATCCCGAACGCCACGGCTGCCGCAGTGAAACGATCGTCGCGGTCGATTTCGAAGGCAAGACCATCCTCATCGGCGGCACCAAGTATGCCGGCGAAATGAAGAAGTCGGTGTTCTCGATTCTGAACTATCTGCTGCCGCTGAAGGGCGTCATGCCGATGCATTGCTCGGCGAACATCGGTCCCAAGGGCGACACTGCGGTGTTCTTCGGCCTGTCGGGCACCGGCAAGACGACGCTGTCGGCGGACGCCTCGCGCACGCTGATCGGTGACGACGAACATGGCTGGTCGGACACCGCCGTGTTCAACTTCGAAGGCGGCTGCTACGCCAAGGTCATCCGCCTGTCGGAAGAAGCCGAGCCCGAAATCTTCGCGACCACCAAGCGCTTCGGCACCGTGCTCGAAAACGTCGTCATCGATCCGGTCACGCGCAAGATCGACCTCGACGATGCGACGCTCGCTGAAAACAGCCGCGCCTCGTACCCGATCCACTTCATCCCCAACGCCAGCGATGACAACCTCGGCCCCGTACCGAAGAACATCATCATGCTGACCGCGGACGCGTTCGGCATCCTGCCCCCGATCGCCAAGCTGACGCCCGACCAGGCGATGTACCACTTCCTCAGCGGCTACACCGCGCGCGTCGCCGGCACCGAAATCGGCGTCACCGAACCCGATGCGACGTTCTCGACCTGCTTCGGCGCGCCGTTCATGCCGCGCCACCCGTCGGTCTACGGCAACCTGCTCAAGGAACGCATTGCCAAGGGCGGCGTCGATGTCTGGCTCGTCAACACCGGCTGGACCGGCGGCATCTACGGCGTCGGCAAGCGCATGCCGATCCGCGTGACGCGCGCGCTGCTGTCGGCAGCACTCGACGGCTCGCTCAACAACGCGCCGTTCCGCACCGATCCGTTCTTCGGTTTCCAGGTGCCGATCACCGTGCCGAACGTCGACATGCAGATCCTCAACCCGCGCGACACCTGGGCCGACAAGGACGCCTATGACGCCAAGGCCAAGGCGCTGGTGAACCTGTTCATCGCCAACTTCGAGCAGTTCGCCGACCATGTCGATGCCGGCGTGCGCGACGCTGCACCGAAGGCCGCATGATACCTGACACACTCGCGCCCCGCGACCGCTGGCAAGCCATTGGTCGCGGGCTGCAGTGCCGGTGCCCGGCGTGCGGGCAAGGCAAGTTGTTCGGCAAGTTCCTCAAGCCGGTGGCGCAGTGCGCCAACTGCGGCGAGGACTTCACCGCGCAGCGCGCCGATGACTTCCCGCCGTATCTGGTCATCCTGATTTTGGGCCATGTGCTGGCGCCGATCGCTGTCGGCGTCGAAATGGCGTATCACCCGCCGATGTGGGCGTTCGCGCTCACCGCGTCGCTGATCGTCATCGTGCTGGCGCTGCTGATGCTGCAACCGGTCAAGGGCGGCGTCATTGCGCTGCAATGGGCCGGCCGCATGGGCGACTTCGCGGCCTAGAGCCCCAGCGCCCGCACCACCGCGCCCTGGTCGAAATACGGGCGCTCGCAGATAATCTTGTCGGTGCCGGGTGCGAACTCGAAGCTTGCCGCCATCCGCACGCGGAAGCTTTTGCCGGTGGC
>CALDHQ010000597.1 GCA_937894055.1 uncultured Polymorphobacter sp. | reverse complement strand
GAAAACAACCGGGTGCAGGCCTCAGGCCTGCCCGCCGGAGGCCCTTTAAACTAAGCCCCGCGCGCCGCCTTTTCGGCGCGGCGCACGACTTCGGCGTTGATGCGGCGGATGGCGCCCGCCAGCACATCGGCTTTGCGCAGTGTGCCGCTATTGTCATAGGCGGCCTGGGCGCCGCGCGGCTCGGCCTTGCGGCGGGCTTCGCGGCGTTGCTGGTTGGCCATGGTCTGCGCGCGGTCGCGGCGGTCGCGGACCAGCTTGCGCAGTTCGGACAGCTCGGCGTCGCTGAGCTTGCCGAGTGCCGGGTGGTGCGACTTGTCGAGCAGTTCGACTTCGTCGGCGCCGACCCGCTTGCGTTCGGCTTTGTGGCTGTAACCCATGACAAATCTCCCAAGATGCAGGCTAGTTGATGGTTATTTCCCCAGGCGCGCCAGCCGCGCCTCGATGGCGTCCCAGATCAGCGCCGGGGTGTCGGTGCCGTTGAAGCGGTCGATGGCGACGATGCCGGTCGGCGAGGTGACGTTGATTTCGGTGAGGAAGCCGCCGATGACATCGATGCCGACGAAGATCAGCCCGCGCTTGCTGAGTTCGGGGCCGAGGCGGTCGCAGATATGGCGTTCGCGCGGCGTCAGGTCGGTGGCGTGCGCCGAGCCGCCGGCGGCGAGGTTCGAGCGGATCTCGCCGGTCTTGGGCAGGCGGTTGATGGCGCCGGTGGCGACGCCGTCGATCAGCACGATGCGTTTGTCGCCCATCGACACGTCGGGCAGGAACTTCTGCACCATGAACGGCTCGCGCCAGACTTCGCCAAACAGCTCGACCAGCGCTGGCAGATTGGCGTCGGCCTTGCTGATGTGGAACACCGCCGAGCCGGCATTGCCGTAGAGCGGCTTGACGACGATTTCGCCGTGGGTGGCGCGGAACGCCATCGCTTCGTCGAGCGTGCGGGTGATCAGCGTCGGCGGCATCAGGTCGTCGAAACCGAGCACGAACAGCTTTTCAGGCGCATTGCGCACCGATGCCGGGTCGTTGACCACCAAAGTCTCGCCCTGCACCAGTTCGAGCAGGTGCGTCGCGGTGATGTAGGCCATGTCGAACGGCGGGTCCTGGCGCATCAGCACGACATCGGTGTCGGCGCCGAGGTCGAGCGTCACCGCGTCGCCGGTGAAGCGGTAATGGTCGCCCGCCACCGCCTGCACCGTCAGCGGGCGGGCACGCGCGAGCACGCGGCCCTCGCGGTAGCTGAGGTCGGTCGACAGATAGTGCCACAGCTGATGGCCGCGCGCCTGCGCCTTGAGCATCATCGCGAACGACGAGTCGCCGCCAATCTTGACGGTTTCGATGGGGTCCATCTGGACCGCGACTCTCAGGCTCATGCAATCTTCTCCGCGATCAATGGCGCAGCGCTACACCAGCGCGCTGCTGCCGTCAGCCCTCATCTCGCCAGCCCGGCCAGCGTTGCGTCGATGCGGGTCTGCAGGTTCGCGTCGCGCGTGGTTTCGCGCATCGCCACCAGCGACTCGCGCGCCGCGGCATGGTCGCCGAGGCGCTGTTCAAGCTGCGCGCGTTCCCACCAGACGCTGGAGAAGTCGGGGGCGATCATCGTCATGCGCCGCGCCAGCACCAGCGCGCGCGCCAGGTCACCGGCGTTGTGCGCACGCGCCGCCTGGTTGGTCAGCAGCCGCACCAGCGCCGCGCGGTTGCTCAGCTGGACGCCCTCGCGCACCGGGTCACGCAGCTCGGACGCCGGGCGATTGATGATGCCGCCGTCGGAAAACGGATCGATGACCACGGTGTCGCCGCCGTCGCCGATGCGCACCACGACATGCCCGGGCAGCCCGACGATGTCGGCCGCACCGCCCAGCCGCCGCGCCAGCGCGACATACAGAATCGACAGCGTCACCGGCAGCCCGCGGCGGCGCTCGAACATCGCCAGGAAGTCGGCATTGGCGGGATTGTCATAGTCTTCACGATCGCCGCGCAGCCCGCAGCGGTGCGCGATGGTGTGCGCCAGCCGCTCGGCCTGCAGCCGCGGCGCATCGCCAAGGCCGCCGAGCGCTTCGATGCGCGCCGTCATCGCGTCGATTTCGGCGCGGGCATCATCGATGTCGGCATCGGGGTGATCGGCCAGCCCGAGCAGCAGTGCTGCCTCGTCGAGCAGGATCTCGTCATCCTCGAGCAACCCGAGTTCGGCGATGTCAGCTTCGATGTCGTCGATCATCATGTCTCTCGCCATACCGCCTTGATATGGCGCGGCCAGCGGCCCGGCACAACCAGTACCGCATCGATACGGACATGGGCGGGGCGGGCGTGCAGCGCATATTGGCCGGCCAGCAGCTGCGCCGCACGGCCGACACGTTCGAGCGCCTGCGGGTGCAGCGCCAGCAGCGCCGCATCGAAACCGGCGCGCGCCTTGACCTCGACGAACACCAACGTGCCGCCGCGCGCCGCGACAAGGTCGATTTCACCCACCGGCGTCGCGACGCGGCGATCGAGGATCGAATAGCCCTTGAGCCGCAGCCACCATGCCGCCAGCGTCTCGGCGCGGCGGCCGCGCGTTTCGGCAGTCTGGCGGGCGCTATTTGCCGGCATCGCGCAAGGCCAGCGCCCGGGCGTAGACAAGGTTGCGCGGCAGCCCGAGCAGCTCGACGACTTCGGCAACCGCAGGCTTCATCGGCTGCACCGCCATGGCACGCTGGAGCGCGGCATCGAGCGTCGCGTCATCGACCGCGGCGGCCTCGCCCGGCGGGCCGACGACGATGACGACTTCGCCGCGCGGCGGGGTCTCGGCGTAGCGCGCCGCAAGGCTTTCGAGAGTGCCGTCGACGGTCTCCTCGAAACGCTTGCTGATCTCGCGCGCCACCGCCGCCGGCCGGTTGCCGAGCAGTTTCGCCATTTCGGCAAGCGTCGCGCCGGTGCGTCCGCCCGATTCGTAGAACACCAGAGTCGCGCGCACCGCGCCGAGTTCGGTGATGGCGGCGGCGCGCGCCCCGGCCTTGGCGGGCAGGAAGCCGGCGAACAGGAAGCGGTCGGTCGGCAGCCCGGCCAGCGTCAGCGCCGCAACGGCGGCACACGGACCGGGGATGGTGACGATGGTGACACCGGCGGCACGGGCATCGCGCACCAGCTTGTAGCCGGGGTCCGAAATCAGCGGCGTGCCGGCGTCGCTGACCAGCACGACGATCTCGTTCGCCATGCGCGCGATCAGCCGTGGCCGCACCGCATCGGCGTTATGGTCATGGTACGGCAGCATCGGCACCTTGGCGCCGATGTGCGTGAGCAGCCGCGAGGTGACGCGGGTGTCCTCGGCGGCGATGACGTCGGCACCCGCCAGCATCGCGGCGGCGCGCGGGCTCAAATCGCCGAGATTGCCGATAGGGGTGGCGACAATGTAGAGACCGGGGGCGTATGCGACAGGCGCGGTATCATCGCCGGCCGATTCGTCGTGGTTTGATACGTCGTTGTTTGATTCGGGGAGATTCATATGGCCATCATGGCCCTGCGCGCGCGGTTCGGGCAAATGCCAAATGGCAAGTCGGTGCTGCGCGTCGGCTCGATCCTGCTGATGACGGTGATCGCCGCGTGCACCACGCCCAAGGCCACCGTTGCGCCACCGGCACCGCCGCCGGTCGTCGTCGCGCCGCCGAAGCCCGAAGTCGCGCCGCAGATCGAACAGAACAAGGTTGCGGTGCTGCTGCCGCTGACCGGCGCCAACGCCGCGGTCGGCCAGTCGATCGCCAATGCCGCGAACATGGCGCTGCTCGACGCCGGCGACAAGCGTATCAACCTGCGCGTCTATGACACCGCGGCGGGCGGCGCTGCTGCCGCTGCCAGCCGTGCCGTTGCCGATGGCGCGCGCCTGTTCCTCGGGCCGCTGCTCGCCGCCGATGTGCGCGCCGTGCAGGGTATCGCGAGCGCCAACAACATCCCGATCATCAGCTACTCGAACGACGCCGCGCTCGCCGGCGACGGCGTCTATGTGATGGGCCTGCAACCGGCGCAGTCGGTGGCGCGCGTTGTCGGCTATGCCGCGACGCACGGCGTGTCGCGCTTTGCCGCGCTGGTCCCCGATGGCACTTACGGCCAGCGCGCCAGTACCGCGTTCCTGCGCGCCGTCGAAGCCAATGGCGGCCGCGTCGTGTCGATCAAGACCTTCACCCGCGACCCCGCCAAGATGATCGCCGCCGCGCGCGCCGTCACCGATTATGACGCCCGCGTCGCCAAGGCCGCGACGACCAGCGCGGTGCGCCCCGACGGCACCATCGCGCCGGTCACCGACCGCATCGGGCCGGTGGCGTTCCAGGCGCTGCTGATCGCCGACTCGGGCTCGCTGGCGGCATCGTTCGGCAAGCCGCTGGCGCAGTTCGGCGCCCCGGCGGGCACGATCACCATCCTCGGCACCGAGCTGTGGAACAACGAGCCCGGCCTGAAGAACAGCCCGGCGCTGGCGGGTGCGCTGTTCGCCGCCGTGCCCGATGGCCGCTTCGACCAGTTGGCGACGCGCTACCGCGCCAAGTTCGGCGGCACGCCGTCGCGGCTGGCGAGCTTCGGCTATGATTCGGTGCTGCTGGTCAACACGCTCGCCGACAAATGGCCCCTGAACACGCCGTTCCCGCGCGCCGCGCTGACGACGCCCGATGGCTTCACCGGCATCGACGGCATCTTCCGCTTCGGCGCGTCGGGCGTTGCCGAGCGCAGCTTCGAAGTCCAGCAGATCGGGGCGGGGCGCATCACCACCGTGTCATCGGCACCCAAGACGCTGCGGGCCGCACCGCCGACGAACTAGGCCGCATCACCAACCCAAGTCATTCCCGCGCAGGCGGGAATCCATGACCAGCGCGGCGTTTGCCGTGGATTCCCGCCTGCGCGGGAATGACCCCGGATTGTGGTAGCGGTGCGCTAGCGGTGCAGCGCCGCCAGCACGGCGTTGACGACAGGCCGGCCCTGCGGCGTCAGTTGCAGCCGGTCGGTGCGCGCTTCGATCATGCCCTGTGCCACGAGCCGGTCGCGCGCTGCAGTGTCGATGGTCGCCTCCAACGTGCGTCCGGTGCGTGCTGCGAAGTGTGCCGCATCGATACCGTCGGCCAGCCGTAGCCCCATCAGCAGCGCCTCGCTCGCAGCCTCTCCATTATCGAGCGTGCGTTCATCGCTGGTGCCGTGGCCGGTCGCGGCCGACGGCCGCCTGTGCGCGGCGTGGTGGGCGGGCGGCGGCACGGGCGCTGGAGGCCGTGCTGCCGCACGCGAGCGACACGCGCAGCTTCCGCTTCCTGTTCCTGCCGGCCGAGCACGACCCGGATTCCTACATCCGCGATCTCGGGCCTGAGGCTTTCGAGCAGGCGGTGGGCCGGGCCGTGCCCCTGTCGACCCAATTGATCGCCCATGCCGGGGCTGACGGCGACCTGGGCACGGCCGAAGGCCGCTCCAAGATGCTGGCCCAGGCCGGCCCGCTGGTGCAGCAGTTGCCCGAAGGCCTGCTGCGCGAGCAACTGGTGCATGAGCTGGCCCGCCAGGGTGGGGTGGGCGCCGAGGTGCTGCAGGCCCAT
>CALDHQ010000596.1 GCA_937894055.1 uncultured Polymorphobacter sp. | reverse complement strand
ACAAGATGTGGCCGCTGATCCCGCACGGCCAGTCGGACACCGCCTGCCTCGACAACGCGCTCGAACTGCTGCTGGCGGGTGGCTATCCGCTGGCGCATGCGGTGATGCTGCTGATCCCCGAAGCCTGGGCCGGCAACCTGCAGATGGAGGCCAAGCAAAAGGCCTTCTACGAATACCACGCCGCGCTGATGGAGCCGTGGGACGGCCCGGCGGCGATTGCCTTCACCGATGGCCGCCAGATCGGCGCGACGCTCGACCGCAACGGCCTGCGCCCGGCGCGCTTCATCCTGACCGATGACGATCAGGTCATCATGGCGTCCGAATCGGGCGTGCTGCCGATTGCCGAAAGCAAGATCGTCCGCAAATGGCGGCTGCAGCCCGGCAAGATGCTGCTGGTCGACCTCGATCGCGGCGAAATCATCGACGACGCCGACATCAAGCGCGCGCTGACCGAAGCGCAGCCGTATGACGAATGGCTGACGCAGACGCAGTTCAAGCTGGAGGACTTGCCGGTCAAGGCCGACGGCGTCGCGCCGTTCGATGATCCGCAGACCCTGCTCGATCGCCAGCAGGCGTTCGGCTACACGCAGGAAGACCTCAAGTTCTTCCTCGCGCCGATGGCGACATCGGCCGAAGACCCGATCGGCTCGATGGGGTCGGACACGCCGATTGCCGTGCTGTCGGAGCGGTCGAAGCTGCTCTACGACTATTTCAAGCAGAACTTCGCGCAGGTCACCAACCCGCCGATCGATCCGATCCGCGAGGAACTGGTGATGTCGCTGGTGTCGATGATCGGCCCGCGCCCGAACCTGCTCGGCCACCATGCCGGCACGCACAAGCGCCTCGAAGTGACGCAGCCGGTGCTGACCAACGGCGACCTCGGCAAGATCCGCGCGATTTCGGAACTGCTCGACGGCGCCTTCCGTACCGCGACGATCGACACCACCTGGGCCGCCAGCGAAGGCGCCGCCGGGCTTGAGTTGGCGCTGCTGCAGATGTGCTGGGCGGCGACCGAAGCCGTGCTCGCCGACAACAACATCCTCGTGCTGTCCGACCGCGCGATGGGCCCCGACCGGATTCCGGTGCCCGCCGCACTCGCGACCGCCGCCATCCACCACCACCTGATCCGCCAGGGCCTGCGCATGCAGACCGGGCTGGTCATCGAAACCGGCGAAGCGCGTGAGGTCCATCACTTCTGCGTGCTCGCGGGCTACGGTGCCGAAGCGGTCAACCCGTATCTGGCGTTCGAAACGCTCGAAGTGCTGCGCCAGAAGGCCGACATGCCGCTGACCGCGTACGAGGTGCAGAAGAACTACATCAAGGCGATCGGCAAGGGCATCCTCAAGGTCATGTCGAAGATGGGCATTTCGACCTATCAGAGCTATTGCGGCGCGCAGATCTTCGACGCCGTCGGCCTGTCGTCGAAGTTCCTCGACAAATATTTCACCGGCACCGCGACCTCGATCGAAGGCATCGGGCTGCTCGAAGTCGCCGAGGAATCGGTGCGCCGCCACCGCGACGCCTACACCGACACGCCGCTCTACCGCGACGCGCTCGACATCGGCGGCGTCTATGCCTTCCGCATCCGCGGCGAGGAACACGCCTGGAACCCCGATTCGGTGGCACGCCTGCAGCACGCGGTGCGCGGCAATCTGCCCGCCGAATATGCCGCGTTCGCCGCCAGCATCAACGAACAGAACAAGCGGTTGCTGACCATTCGCGGCCTGATGGAGTTCAAGTTCGCCGAAACCCCGGTGCCGCTCGACGAAGTCGAACCGGCGTCCGAAATCGTCAAGCGCTTCGCCACCGGCGCGATGAGCTTCGGCTCGATCAGCCGTGAAGCGCACACGACGATGGCGATCGCGATGAACCGCATCGGCGGCAAGTCGAACACCGGCGAGGGCGGCGAGGAGCCCGACCGCTTCGTGCGGCTGCCCAACGGCGACTCGCTGCGCTCGGCGATCAAGCAGGTCGCGTCGGGGCGCTTCGGCGTCACCGCCGAGTATCTGGTCAACGCCGACGACATCCAGATCAAGATGGCCCAGGGCGCCAAGCCCGGCGAGGGCGGCCAGCTGCCCGG
>CALDHQ010000595.1 GCA_937894055.1 uncultured Polymorphobacter sp. | reverse complement strand
GCGTCAACGCCCGTACCTTCCACTCGCTGGTCTTCTCCCCGGTCATGCGCGCTCGCAACCAGCGCAACCCGGAGATGAACAAGCTGCGGATGCTGTGCCAGGAGAACATGAGCGGCAGCGACTTCCGCATCTACGGCGCGTTCGCCCTCATGCTCGCCCTGCGCCAACGCGATCAGACGGGTGAACCGCAAAAGATCGACCTCGGCCTCTACGAGCCCTTGCTCAGCATGATGGAGGAGATCGGCGCGGCGCCGGACATCATCGTCGATGACGGGTCGCACACGCAGTCCGACATGATGGACAGCTTCATCACACTGTTCCCTCGCCTGGCGGACCACGGCTGCTACGTCGTCGAGGATACGCACAGCGTACACCTGGCCACGCACCAGCATTCCGCCACCGGGCTCGACATCTATGACTACTTCAAGGGCCTGGCGGGGAAGCTTTCGCTGGATTTCATGGTGCCGGAACACCGCAGCGGCCGCTTCCGCCGCGCCAGCATCAAAGCGCGCGCAAGTGTCGGCGGCGGCGGGCGGCGTCGGGCAGATCGTCGGACAGCTGGCTAAACTCGCCGGTTGCCGTGTCATCGGCATTGCCGGGCGCGACGCGAAATGCCGCTATGTCGTCGATGAACTCGGCTTTGACGCGTGTGTGTCGCACCTGTCGCCCAGTTTCGCCGCCGACCTCGAAGCGGCGTGCCCCACCGGCGTCGATGTCTATTTCGAAAACGTCGGCGGCGCGGTGTTCGCGGCTGTGCTGCCGTTGTTCAACGCCGGCGCACGCATGACGATCTGCGGCATCATCGCGCATTACGGCGACGCGACGCCCGCCGACGCCATCGCTGCCGAACGCCACGCCGCCGAAGCGCGCGGTGTCACCGTCCACAATCTGTTCGTCGGCGATTTTGTCGAAAGCTGGCACGACCGCTTCCTCGCCGATGTCGCGCCGCAGGTCGCCGCCGGCCGGATTCGCTACCGCGAAGACATCCGCGAAGGCTTCATGGCGATCCCGTCGAGCTTTGCCGAAATGCTCAAGGGCGATGCGTTCGGCAAGACGATGGTCCGCATTTCACCCGATCCGACGCTGCCAGTGTCATCAAGCTGACGCACTGCAATCTGCAATTGGCGGTTTAACCGAATCCCGTTTAGGGACGACCGAAATCACGTTACTTGGGCAGCAAATCACTATGTCGGAAAATCGCGTCCTGCCGCTCGCCGGTGTCCACAACTTCCGCGACTATGGCGGCTATGCCGTCGCCGGCGGCGGCCGCTTGCGGCAGGGCGTGCTGTTCCGCTCGGGCCAGCATCTCGAAGCCACGCCGGACGACCTCGCTGCCGTCGACGCGCTGGGGATCGCCAATATCATCGACTTGCGCGGCGACAACGAACGCCTGCTCTACCCGTGCCGTCGCGGGCCGGGCTTTGCCGCCGCCGTGCTCTACATGCCCGGCGAAACCACCGGCGCCGGTTCCGCCCCGCATGTCGAGGCGGCCGCAGCGCAGCTTGATGTGCCCGCCGCGTCACTCGCCGCCGGCGCCGCGGCGGAAGCGCGGCAGCGCATGACCAGCAGCTATGCGGTGATGCCGTTCCGCCCGGTTCTCGCCGGCAGCTTCAGCCATTATTTCGCAGCACTCGGCCGCGGCGAGGGCGCCAGCCTGGTGCACTGCCTCGCCGGCAAGGACCGCACCGGCCTCGCGGTGGCGCTGCTGCAGGCGCTGATGGGGGTGCATGCCGATGACATCATGGCAGATTATCTGCTCACCAACACCGCTGGCGACGTCGAACGCCGCATCGAAGCCGGTGGCCGCCTCGTGCGCGCGCATGCGTCGGTGCCGCTCGACGATGATGCGGTGCGCGTGGTGATGTCGGTCGAGCCCGCCTATCTCGACACCGCGTTTGCCGCGATTCGCGAACGCCATGGCAGCGTCGAAGCCTATGCCGAAGCCGCCTGCGGCGTCACGCCAGCGTTGCGCGCAGCGATTGCCGCGCAACTGGTCGAGGGCTGACGCGCAGCCGCGCCGGCGGCTGTCGGCGCGTGATTTTCGGGCGGTGCAGGGGGTCTTCGCGAATGGTGCTGCCGCGGAGGATTGAACTCCGGACCTCAGCCTTACCAAGGATGCGCTCTACCACTGAGCTACGGCAGCACATTCGCGAGGCGCGGCTATGGAGGAGGCGCTGCATCCTTGTCAAGGCGCGTCGGGGCATGGCAAGGCATTTTGCATGGCAAAACCGACCAAACCCGTCACCGAGGCCGAACGCCGCAATGCACGGCTGTCGGAAGCGCTGCGCGCCAATCTGGCGCGGCGCAAGGCGCGCGCCCGGGCCGAGGGGGCCGCAGGCAACGACGAGGGTGAAGTTAACAATTAGCTAACTGTAAACTTCGCGCAAAAACCCCTGGACCCGTAAAGACTGACCAGATTCATCTCGGCAGACACGATAGCGCTTGACCCACAAACTGGACGTGGCAGTTAGACGCCGCACCATTTTGGGGAGATAAACATGGCCGGACCGCTCGCAGGATTGCGTATCATCGAACTCGCCGGAATCGGCCCGGGGCCGTTCGCCGCGATGATGCTCGCCGACCATGGCGCCGAGGTCATCCGTGTTGACCGCCCCGGCGCGCGCATCGATCCGCGCGACCCGCTGACGCGTTCGCGCCGGCTCATCAACGTCAACCTCAAAAGCCCCGAAGGCATTGAACTGGTGCGCAAGCTCGTCGCTGGCGCCGACGGGCTGATCGAAGGCTATCGCCCCGGCGTTACCGAACGCCTCGGCCTCGGGCCCGACGTGCTGTGCGCTGCCAATCCGAAGCTGGTCTATGGCCGCATGACCGGCTGGGGCCAGTTCGGGCCGTATTCGCAAGCCGCCGGCCATGACATCAACTACATTGCATTGTCGGGTGCATTGCACACCTATGGCCGCGCCGGCGAAAAGCCGACGCCGCCGATCAACATGATCGGCGACTTCGGCGGCGGCGGCATGATGCTGGCGTTCGGCATGGTTTCGGCGCTGCTGCATGCGGCGAAGACCGGGCAGGGCCAGATCATCGACGCCGCGATGACCGACGGCGCCGCTGCGCTCAACGCGATGATCTGGGGCTTCCGCGCCAACGGCATCTGGTCGGACGATCGCGGCACCAACATGCTCGACACCGGCACGCACTTTTACGACACCTATGAAACCAGCGACGGCAAGTGGATCTCGCTCGGTTCGATCGAGCCGCAATTCTACGCCGAGCTGCGCCAGCGTGCCGGGCTGACCGAGGACAAGGACTTCGACGCGCAGATGGACCGCAAGGCGTGGGGGCCGCTCAAGGACAAGCTGACCGCGCTGTTCCTGACCAAGACCCGCGACGAGTGGTGCGCGCTGATGGAAATGACCGACGTCTGCTTCGCCCCGGTGCTCAGCATGGCGGAGGCGCCGCTGCACCCGCACAACGTCGAACGCC
>CALDHQ010000594.1 GCA_937894055.1 uncultured Polymorphobacter sp. | reverse complement strand
GGCTGAAAAGCGCGGCGGTGAAACGACACGTCCGGGTACGCAAGTGGCGATCGTGGGCCCGGACAGGTTGGACGGGGCATATCAGTACCCCGCCGCCTTGATTGACCTACTAACCGATTCGGTTCGTTATGTCAAGTGAAATCGCGGAAACGGCGATTCCTAGAAGACCCGGCCGATGATCAGGTAGATGGCATTGTTGTTGCCGCCGGCATGGCCATAGGCGAAGTACGCCGGGCCGATCGGCGTATCGATCGCCACGAAGCCGCTGAATGCGGTGTGCAACGATCCGATCGAGAAATCGTCGAGCGTGTTGTAGATGTTGCCGAATTCGAGCGAGCCGCCGACATAGATCGGCAGGTTGATGATCGGCGCATCCTGGCCCATCCGGTGGAACACCACCGCGCGGCCCAGCACCTGGTTCTGGCCGACCAGCGAATTGAGCGGATAGCCCGACAGGTTGAACAGGCCGCCGAGCTTGAACGGGCCCATGAAGTCATAGTTGAGGTTGTCGGTGGCGCCGAAGCGGGCGCCCAGCACAACCGTCGTGCGGCCGAATGTAAACGGCTTGTTGCCGTAGAATTCGTACGACTGGCCGGTGATGTCGCCGCCGAGCGCGCTGACATAGTCGGTGAAGTCGATGTTGAGCTGCGTGCCGTGTTTCGGGAAAATCAGCGAATCGAGCGTATCGACTTCGAAACCGAGCGTCAGCCGCACATCCTCGTTCCAGCCCGATGGCAGGCCGGTGGGCACGCTGCCCTTGAGCTGCTCGATGCCGCCAAGCTGCGCGCCAACGCGGATTTGCCCCCAGTTGCTGAAGATATAGCCGGCGTTGAGGATCGCACCCATCTGCTTGTAGCGCAGCACGCCGAGCGAGCCGCTGCCATCGGCGTTATAGAGCTGCGAGTTGAACCGATAGGCATAGGCCGCCGGCTCGACGAACCACTGGCCGAACTGCTTGTAGAGTTCGACTCTGGCCGTGACGTTGGTGCCGATATTGGCATAGCCGCGCCATTCGGCGCCGGTGCCCATGAAATCACGGTCGGTATAGGCTGCGGCAATCTGGAACGTCGAGCTCTTGCCGAGGCTCGAGCCCATCAGGAAGCCGAACTGGAAGAAGCGGTCCTGCAGCGGGTCGCCCTTGGCGCGGACAATCAGGTCGCGGTCGGTGCCCGGCCCGCCGCCGAGCGTGTAATAGACGCGTTCGAAGCTGGCGAGCTTGTAGATGTCCTCTACATCCTGCTTCATGATTTGCGCCTCGATCACCTCGCCGGGCTTGGTGGTGATCATCGTCTCGATCTGCTTGGTCGGCACCACCGAGGTGTTATCGACCGTCACCGTGCGTGCGGTGATCGGGGCGTTCTGGACACGGCGCGCCTTGGCCGCCTGATACGCGGCCCATTCGGCCTCGCTTACCGACAGCGGCGCCAGCTTGTCCCGCACCGCCTGCGTTGCCACCAGGCCGCGGGCAATGCCCTCGTCGACCTTGTCGAACGACGTTGTCGACAGCCCGTCGATGTTGGGGGTGATCAGCACGTCCTGGTCCTTGATCGAGGCGAGCTGGCGCGCCACGGCTTCGTTGCCGAGCAGCAGCTGCATCTGTGCGAACACGTTGATGGCGTTGGTAATCTGGTCCTGGCGCATCGGCGGCGAGCCGACATTGACGACGATGACGACATCGACGCCCATGGCGCGCGCCACATCGACGGGCACATTGTCCGAAATGCCGCCGTCGACCAGCAGCAACCCGTCGCGTTCGACCGGCGGGAAGCCCGCCGGCACCGCCATGCTGGCGAACACCGCGCTCGAAATGTCGCCGCTGCCGAGCACCACCGACTGGCCGTTGACGATGTTGGTGGCGACGGCGCGGAAAGGGATCGCCATCTGGTCGAAATTGTCGATGGCGCGGTTGGGCAGCAGCAGTGACTGCAGCGTCGCATAGAGTTTCTGGCCACCGAGCACGCCCTTGGGCAGGATCGGCTTGCCGTCCTTGAAGCCGAGCCGGTACGGCAGCAGGATGTTGCGCTCGTCGTTCTTGCGGCGCAGCGACAGTTCCTCGCGCGGAATCGAATCGTCGAACAGCGTCACCCAGTTGATGTTGTGCGCGACGGTGACGAGGTCACCGGAATTGCGGCCGCCGGCATAAAGACTGCCGACCACCGCGCCCATGCTGGTGCCCGCCACGACGTCGACGGGGATGCGCAAACGTTCGAGTTCGGAGATGACGCCGATGTGCGCGAAGCCCTTGGCGCCGCCGCCGCCGAGCACGAGGCCGATTCGCGGCCGGCCGGGGCGGGCGAGGATGTTCGCCGGCAAGCCCTGGGTCGAAGCCGCCGGGGTGACGGTGGCTGGCGTGGTTGCTGCCGTGGTAACCGCTGCCGCATCCGCCAGCGCCGGTGCCGCCTGCAATGCGGCGGTCGCCCCGAGAATCGTCAAGACGCGGCCCAAGGCGCCAAACGCAGCGGCAAATGCCCGTTGCCCGATCATCGACGTGGTTCCCCCAACTTGCTAACGCCTGAGCCCGAACCCTGCATTTGGCGTGCAGAAATACGAATATGCCGACCATAGCGCCGGACAGCGCGAAGGCAAACTTTGTGTTTGCGGGGCGATTTGAGGCCAACCGCGCGTGGTGCACCGGCGACACCGTCGCAGCCCCGCCGCCAAGACAAGTTGACAAGTGCGCGCCCTTGGCCTAGCAACCCGCCTCTCGCACGCTCCCCGAAAGGGTGGCGCGCTAACACTGAATTCCAATTCAAGGTTGAAGTACGATGTTCGCAGTGGTGCGCACGGGTGGCAAGCAGTATCGCGTTGCTACCGATGACAAGATTATCGTGGAACGCCTCGACGGCGAAGCCGGCCAGACCATCGCGCTGGACGTGCTGATGCTCAGCGACGGCGGCGTCATCAAGGATGCCAAGGGCGCTTCGGTCACCGCGGAAATCGTTGCGCAGACCAAGGGCGACAAGGTCATCATCTTCAAGAAGAAGCGCCGCCACAACTACCGCCGCAAGAACGGTCACCGCCAGCAGCTGACGGTGCTCAAGATCGTCAGCGTCGGTTGAGCGAGAGGATTTAGAAATGGCACATAAGAAAGCAGGCGGCTCCTCGCGCAACGGTCGCGATTCGGCAGGCCGCCGTCTCGGCGTCAAGCTGTTCGGCGGTCAGAACGCCAAGGGCGGCGCGATCATCATCCGCCAGCGCGGCACCAAGGTCTATCCGGGCCGCAATGTCGGCATTGGCAAGGATCACACGCTGTTCGCGCTGAACGAAGGCGTCGTCGTGTTCCACGATGGTAAGCTCGGCCGCAAGTACGTCAGCGTCGACGTCCGGGCTGCTGCGGCTGAATAAGCCTTAGCGACCAACGAATTCCAAGGGGCGGGTCCGGCAACGGGCCCGCCCCTTTCGTTTGACTACTCCCCCTCCCCCTTGCGGGGAGGGCGACTCAGCGCAGCTGAGCGGGGTGGGGGTGCCAACAAAATCGCCAATTGCCAACGCCCAACCCCCAGCCAGCGCCATCGCAGCGCGCGACGAACCCCCACCCCGCTCGGCAAAGACGCCGAGTCGCCCTCCCCGCAAGGGGGAGGGGGATTGGCGCGGTTAGCTGGCG
>CALDHQ010000593.1 GCA_937894055.1 uncultured Polymorphobacter sp. | reverse complement strand
CGAGCAGGTGGGCTTCAGCGGCCGCAAGACCGCCGAGGTGGTCGGCATCTCCTACCGGCAGCTCGACTACTGGGCCCGCACCGACCTGGTGCGTCCCTCGCTGGCCGAGGCCCGCGGCAGCGTGTGGAACGGCAGCGCGATGCTGGTGCTCACCGGCGGCCCCGGCAGCCGCGACGCCACCGCACTGCCGGATCGCCTGTCCTGGCGCCTCGGCCTGGCCTGGCCCGGCGGCCCTGCGGACGAACAGGCTGGACCGAGGCAGGAAGCAGGGGGACGGGCGTGCGGCGTTTGCCACCATTGACGGCGATTGAGGCATTCGTGCAGGTCGCGCGACAGGCGCGCCCTCTCCTCTTCTTGCGATTCGACGACGCGCTGCGCCAGCGCGTGCTGGCCGATGTCGACACGTTGAGCGACGCTGCGCTGCGCACGCTGGCGGTGGCGTACCGCCCCCTCGAGCCAGACGAATCACCGCAGGCCGAAGGCCTCGCGGCGCCCTCGATCGAACGCGACCTGATCTACGTCGGCACCGTCGGCATCATCGACCCGCCGCGCGCCGGCAGCAGAGCCAGCAGCATGAGGTCTTCGACAGAAGCGAGCCCATAGTGCGCAACGAGGCGCTCCACCTCGCTGCGGCTGGTGATCAGGGCGTGCTCGATGGTCATTTGCGCGTTGAGGCGCTGAAGCAGCTGGGTTTCGACGAGGCGGCCTGCCTGTTGTCGAAAGACGACGAGACCTACACCTATAATAAGCGGATCAACCGGCTCTCGGCGCCTCAAGAACACCGCATGGTCTTGCGCGCCATCGACCGCGGTGTGCCAGAGGCAGATTTAGCCAAGGCGCTAGGTCTCGACGTTACCGCGATCCAGCGCCGAGCCCGTCTTATGAACGGCATCGCGCCGGAGGTTCAGGCCATGCTGGCCGAGCACGCCGTCGATTGCCGGTGCGATTTCCGCCATGCCGCCCGCGATGTCACCCGACGCGGCATAGGTCATGCGGAGCTGCGTGCCGCCATCGACGGGCTTCATCTCGATGCTCAGCACGGCATAGACCGGCGCCTGCTGCAGCGGCCCGAAGCCGCCGACGGCGCGCACCACCTTGCCGGGCATCGCCATCACGATGCGCGCGTGTTCGATGCTGTTGGCCTCGCCCTTTGCGCCGGTCCAGCGTTCGCACCAGCAGCCGCCGGCGCGTGGGTCGATCGACAGGTTCGCCGCCTTGCCCGAGTAGCTGTGCGCGGCCGACCACCAGCCGGGTAGATTGATGACCGTCGCCCAAACCTGGTCGGGGTTCGCCTTGACTGTGCTGGTATAGCCCAGCGTGAACTGGGCGGGGCTGCTGGTCACCACGGACGCCGAAACCGGCGCGGCGAACAGCGCGAGCGCGCTAATAATGCAGCGCGCGGCCATAGGCATCGAGGACCGATTCATGCATCATCTCCGATAGTGTCGGGTGCGGGAAGACCGCGTGCTGCAGTTCGACTTCGGTCGTTTCAAGCTGGCGCGCGACCATATAGCCCTGGATCAGTTCGGTGACTTCGGCACCGACCATGTGCGCGCCGAGCAGTTCGCCGGTCGCGGCATCGAACACGGTTTTGACGAAACCTTCGGCCTCGCCCAGTGCGATGGCCTTGCCGTTGCCGATGAACGGGAACTTGCCGACCTTGACGGCGTGGCCGGCGGCAATCGCCTTGGCCTCGGTCATGCCGACGCTGGCGACTTGCGGGCGGCTATAGGTGCAGCCGGGGATGTTGCCGGTGTCGAGCGGGTGGACGCCGGCCAGCCCGGCCATTTTCTCGACCGCGATGACGCCCTCATGGCTCGCCTTGTGCGCCAGCCACGGCGGGCCGGTGACATCGCCGATCGCCCACAGGCCGGGCACGCCGGTCGCGCCATAGCCATCGGTGACAATATGCCCGCGGTCGGTTTTGACGCCGAGCGCCTCCAGCCCGATGTTTTCGGTATTGGGGACGATGCCGATGGCGACGATGACATGGCTGTAGCTGTCGGTGCTCGCCTTGCCGTCGGCGGTGGTGATGGTGGCGCTGACGCCGTCGGCGCCGGGTTTGACGTCGGAGACCTTGGCGCCGGTGACGATGGTCATGCCCTGCTTCGCCAGCGCCTTCGCCATGAACGCCGACACGTCCTCGTCCTCGACAGGCAGCACGCGGTCGAGCATTTCGACGACGGTGACCTTCGCGCCCATGTCGCTGTAGAAGCTGGCGAATTCGACGCCGATGGCGCCCGATCCGATGACCAGCAGCTTGGTCGGCATTTCGGCCGGCACCATCGCGTGGCGGTACGTCCAGACGCGCTTGCCGTCGGCGCTGACGCCGGGCAGGTCGCGCGCCCGCGCGCCGGTGGCGATAATGACGTTCTTGCCCGACAGCACGCGCGTCGTGTCGCCGGTGGTGACGGTGACTTCGGTGGCCGCGGTCAGCGCGCCGACGCCTTCGACGACGGTCACCTTGTTCTTCTTCATCAGTCCCTTGACGCCGCCATTGAGCTGCCCCGCGACCTTGCGCGAGCGTTCGACGATCTTGGCGAGGTCGAACGACACGCCGGTCGCCGACAGGCCGTAAGCATCGGCATGCGTCATGTAATGGTAGATCTCCGACGTCCGCAGCAGCGCCTTGGTCGGGATGCACCCCCAGTTGAGGCAGATGCCGCCAAGCCGCTCGCGCTCGACAATCGCGACCTTCATGCCCAACTGCGCCGCGCGGATAGCGGCGACATAACCGCCGGGGCCCGAGCCCAAAATCACTAGATCAAACGCTTCAGCCATCGTCATCCTTCCTTCCCCTCTCCCCTTGCGGGAGAGGGCGACTCGGCGCAGCCGAGCGGGGTGAGGGGGTCTTCAAGCGCTGCTAGTATCGACCGCGCCACACCGTCACCATTCGTCAAGATCGCATTGTTCCAGAACCGCAGCACGCGGAACCCCTGCCCTTCAAGCCACGCCGTTCGCACGTCGTCGTTTGCGCTGTCACCGTGCTGCCCGCCATCTGCCTCGACGATCAGTCGCGCGCGGTAGCAGAGGAAATCTGCGATGTACGGCCCAACGACGACTTGCCGGCGAAACTTCCACGCAAGTAACCGGCGGTCGCGCAATAGGCGCCACAAGGCGCGTTCGGCGTCTGTGGGCGTGGCGCGCATGGTGCGGGCATGGGCCAATGGCAGCTTTCGCGGTGCGGTGGCAGACCCCTCACCCCGCTCGCGCGAAGTGCGCGAGTCGCCCTCTCCCGCAAGGGGAGAGGGAAGAGTCACGCCACCAACCCCAGCGGGCTTTCACACAATTCCTTGAACACCTTCATCAACTGCGCGCCGTCGGCACCATCGATGGCGCGGTGGTCGAAGCTGCCGGTGGCGGACATGACGGTGGCAATCGCCAGCGCGTCGTTGACCACATAGGGCCGCTTTTCGCCGGCGCCGATCGCCATGATCATGCCTTGCGGCGGGTTGATGACGGCTTCGAACTGCTTGATGCCGTACATGCCCATGTTCGACAGGCTGGCGGTGCCACCCTGGAACTCGTGCGGCTGCAATTTGCCGGCCTTGGCCTTGTCGGCGAGCGCCTTCATTTCGGTCGAGATCGCCGAAAGCGCCTTGT
>CALDHQ010000592.1 GCA_937894055.1 uncultured Polymorphobacter sp. | reverse complement strand
CCTGTCGGCCGACGTCGTCGCGTCGGCGCTGCTGCCGCTGGCGACGATGTCGACGCTGGAGCTGTGGCGCTACATCGGCCACCTCGACACCAACGAGCAGGCCGCGCAGGCCTACGAGATCCAGTTCTGGAAACGCGCGCTGTACCCGTTCGCCTGCCTGGTGATGGTCGGCCTGGCGACGCTGCTCGGCACACCGATCGGCGTCATGGCGGGCATCTACCTGGCTGAGTACGATGTCAAAGGATGGCTAGGTTCCATCACCCGCTTTGTCAACGACATCCTGTTGTCTGCCCCCAGCATCGTGATCGTTCTGTTTGTGTATTCTGTGGTGGTGTCGCGATTCAAGTCGTTTTCGGGCTATGCGGGCATCCTGGCCTTGTCGCTGATCGTGATTCCGGTCGTCATCCGTACGACAGAGAACATGCTGCAACTGGTTCCAGCCGGATTGCGCGAGGCAGCCTACGCTTTGGGCGCACCGAAATGGAAAGTCATTTTGGGTGTCACCTTGCGAGCGGCCCGCTCGGGGGTCGTCACCGGGGTATTGCTGGCCGTGGCCCGCATTGCCGGCGAGACGGCGCCTCTGTTGTTTACCGCCTTGAGCAATCAGTTCTGGACCTCCAGCCTGAGCGAGCCCATGGCCAGCCTGCCGGTGACCATTTTCAAATTCGCCATGAGCCCCTACGAAAACTGGCAAAAGCTGGCTTGGGCGGGCGTGTTCCTGATCACGCTGACGGTGCTGGGCTTGAACATTGCGGCACGCGTGCTGACGCGTGCAAAGTAGGCCCAACGTCCGCCCCGGTGATTGCCATTGACCTCCATGAACGGTTTACACATGAATACAGCAGCAGCCATCCAGGACCCAGCCAAAATTTCGGTCAAGGACCTCAATTTCTACTATGGCAAATTCCACGCCCTCAAGGGCATCAACCTGGAAATTCCCGAGAAGAAGGTAACCGCCTTCATCGGGCCATCAGGCTGCGGAAAGTCCACCTTGTTGCGCATTTTCAACCGCATGTTCGAGTTGTACCCGGAGCAGCGGGCTGAAGGTCAGATTCTTCTGGATGGTGAAGATCTGCTGACCAGCAAGAAAGACGTGGCCTTGTTGCGTGCCAAAGTTGGCATGGTGTTCCAGAAGCCCACGCCCTTCCCGATGACGATCTATGACAACATCGCTTTTGGTGTGAAGCTGTTCGAAAACCTTGGCACCACCGAGATGGAAGAGCGTGTCGAATGGGCATTGCGCAAGGCGGCGTTGTGGGGCGAAGTCAAGGACAAACTGGGTCAAAGCGGTTCCGGCCTTTCCGGCGGACAGCAGCAGCGACTTTGCATTGCCCGTGGCATTGCGATCAAGCCGGAAGTGCTGCTGCTTGACGAGCCGTGCTCAGCGCTGGACCCGATCTCCACCGCCAAGATCGAAGAGCTGATCGCGGAACTCAAGAATGACTACACGGTCGTGATCGTCACGCACAACATGCAGCAGGCTGCACGTTGCAGCGACTACACGGCGTACATGTACCTGGGCGACCTGATCGAGTTCGGGCCGACCTCGGATGTCTTCATGAAGCCGAAGAAGAAGGACACCGAGGACTACATCACCGGCCGATTCGGTTGACCCCGACGACGGAGGGAAGCATGGCCACGCCGCAGATCCTGATCATCGAAGACGAGCGGGGGCTGGTGCAGACGCTGTCGTGGTACTTCACCCGCGAGGGGTATGAGACGCTGCTCAACACCGACCTGCGGCGCGAGCTCGACCACTACGGCCGCTTCCTCGCCGCCGTCGTCGAGCACAAGCACAAGATCGGCTTCAAGGGCACGATCCTGATCGAGCCCAAGCCGCAGGAGCCGACCAAGCACCAGTATGACTATGATGTCGCCACTGTCTACGCGACGATCGCGTCCCTCGGCCTGCAGAAGGACGTGAAGGTCAACATCGAGCAGAACCACGCCATCCTTGCCGGGCACACCTTCGAGCACGAGATCGCGCTGGCCTCGGCGCTGGGCATCTTCGGCTCGATCGACATGAACCGCGGCGATCCGCAAAATGGCTGGGACACCGACCAGTTCCCGAACGATATCCGCGAAATCACGACCGCCATGTATTATATCCTCAAAAATGGCGGCTTCCAAAATGGCGGCAACAATTTCGATGCGAAGGTCCGCCGCCAAAGCATTGATGCGGCCGACCTGTTTCACGGCCATATCGGTGGTATCGACATCCTTGCGCGCAGCTTGCTCAACGCTGCAGCGATGATCGAGGGCGGCGAACTGGATGCCGTCGTGACGGAACGTTATGCCGGCTGGCAGAGCGCAGATGCGCAAGCCATGCTTTCGGGGGCATCAAATCTGGGGGCGATTTCCGACGCGGCTGTGGCGGCAAAGATTGACCCCAAGCCACGCTCGGGCAAGCAAGAATATGTCGAAAATATCGTCAGCCGCTATATCTGATAGCGCTTAGGGACCGGTTAGCGAGGCTTAAACCCGACCGGTCCCAGCTTCGACCTTGGCAACGCGCCACGGGTGACGATCACTCTTTGAATAACGACGCCACGATCAACCGCCCAAATCCGGACGCGCATCGGGCCGGGCTCTTCCGCCCGATGCCGCGTTACAGCGATGCGGATATTGTCGGCCACCGCTTTGCTCCAGACATTGGCATCACCTGCCATGAGATCGGCAATCACCGGCGGCCCATCATTGACCGAAACGGCATAGCGCAATCCCCCTTTGCCCAGCACATCGAGTGAAGGCGACGCGTAGACGGCCAGGCTAAAATCGCCCGCAGCACCCAAGGCAATGTCATAGTCCAGATAGGGTCCTGTACCCGGCGCAAAGGAATCGCCGGATTGAGGGAGGACCGTTACACTTCCCGACCAAT
>CALDHQ010000591.1 GCA_937894055.1 uncultured Polymorphobacter sp. | reverse complement strand
CAGGTGCTCGAGGATCAGCGTCTTCCAGGCCGGGTCGTTCTCCAGCCGCCCCAGTACCTGGCGCCCGCTTTCGGCAAAACCCAGCAGGGCCAGCACCGGCACCGCGAACAGCACCGGCAGCACGATGCCGCCGATGCGCTTCCAGGACGGCAGCAGCACCATCCAGGAATACAGCCCCAGCGCACCATGCACCCACACGATGACCACCACGAAGAGCTGCTGGAACGCATACTTTGGCGCAAAGCTCCAGTAGACGGCGAGCATCTGCCCGTAGACAAAATTGAAGTTGCGGTCGTACTCGCCGGCCACATGGGTGGCCACCACATGCGTGATGAGCAGCGGCGGCGTCAGCAGCCCCAGCACCATCTGCACGAGGTCGGTGCGGCTCATCGCCCAACTGCGCCGCGCCGAGATCGCGTGCAGGCCCAGCACCATGTGCAGCAGTGCGGAGCCGACCAGCAAGGCCGAGCCGACCGGTGTGCGCCAGGGGTCCAGGAACCAGGTCCGCGCCGCGCCCATCGCCCCCAGCCCGACGACCGCGACATCGAAGGCGGGTGCGGCAGCGGTCAGCGCAAGCCGCCGCTGCGCTGTGCGGCACGCCAGCGTGCGAGCCCGCCGGCGAGCACCGGATACAAGGCCTCGCGCTCGGCCGGTGACAGGAACGCGCCGACGCTGGCGCGCTGCGCGCCGCTCGCCAGCCACAGCCGGTTCTGGTCTTCGGATATGCGTTCGAGCCGCGCGACGGTGCGGTCGGGGTCAAAGCGGATCGGCTGACGCTGGCCGTACGCGCTGACGCGGCATAGCGTCAGCCAGCCGTCTTCGATGCGCAGCCATTCATAGGCGCGACCTGCCCGGTAGCTGGCGCGAAACGCCCAAGCAAGTAGCAGCACGTCGGCGACCATGAAGGGTATGACCGGCCAGGCGCCCAGAAACAGCAACCGCACACCCATCAGCAGGAACACCCCGCCGACGCCGGCAATCAGCCAGCGACTATGGCGCCGGTCGAGCGACCGGTTGGGGGTGAGCGTCAGATCGATAACTGCCGAGGCCATGACGCGGTCATAGCGCGGCGCCGCGCGCCATGCGATAGCGATGTCGCCAACAGGATGAGCCATGACGCCGCAGCAGATTGAAACGATGTTCGCCAGGCTGGCCGCCGCCGACCCGGCGCCCGAAACCGAGCTTGCCTATGTCAACACCTATACGCTGCTGGTGGCGGTGGTGCTGTCGGCGCAAGCGACCGACGTCGGCGTCAACAAGGCGACCGCAAAACTGTTCGAAACCGTGCAGACACCGCAGGCGATGCTCGACCTTGGCGAGGAAGGCCTGCGCCGGCACATCCGCACCATCGGGCTGTTCAACACCAAGGCGAAGAACGTCATCGCACTCAGCGCGGCGCTGGTCGCGAATTACGGCGGCGAAGTGCCGAACGACCGCGACGCGCTCGAAGCGCTGCCCGGCGTCGGACGCAAGACCGCCAATGTCGTGCTCAACGTCGCCTTCGGTGCTGAGACCTGCGCCGTCGACACGCACATCTTCCGCGTTGCCAACCGCACCGGACTGGCGCCGGGCAAGAACGTCCGCAGCGTCGAGGACGGGCTGATGGCGGTCATCCCGCCGGCCTATCGCCGCCACGCTCATCATTGGCTGATCCTGCACGGGCGCTATGTTTGCAAGGCGCGCAAACCCGAATGCTGGCGCTGCCCGATTGCCGACCTGTGCGACTTTGCCGGCAAATCCGCGGCGCCGGTTTGAGCCGCACCGCCATTGCACCCCGGGGCGATTGTCTGGCATGATGCGCGCCAACGATGGGAGAGGTAAGATGCGGCAGATTCATTGGCAGCTCGGGGTCATCGTCGGTGCATCGCTGGTGCTGGCGGCATGTACCGAAACCAAGCCCAAGCCCGCCGTCGCGGCCGCACCACCGCCGACCGCCGGCGCGCAGATGTGCGTGCGGCTGACCCAGATCCGCGAATCGCGCATCGTCAGCGACAGCGTCATCGATTTCGTCATGAATGACGGCAGCATCTACCGGAACACACTGCCCATCCCGTGCCCCGGCCTCGCGATCAACCGGGCATTCGGCTATGAAACCAGCATCAACGACCTGTGCTCGGTCAACACCATCACCGTGATTGTTCAGGGCGGCGGCCCGGTAAAGGGCTCGATCTGCGGGCTGGGCCAGTTCGTGCCCTACACCCCGCCGCCCAAGGCCACGCCGGTCAAATAGTCACGGCGCGCAAGCAATCTCGCGCGGAACTGCAATATGCTGGCGCTTGCGGCAAAGCCTTGCTAAGCGCTTCCGCTGCTGCACCCGTAGCTCAGCTGGATAGAGCACTGCCCTCCGAAGGCAGGGGTCGGGGGTTCGAATCTCTCCGGGTGCACCATTTTTCCGATGAAATGTTTGATGCGGACCGCGACGCCACGTGCGGCGCGCCGTGCCTGTCGCGCGCTTGCGCATTGCAATTGGCTCGGTCAGTGTCCGCTGACAACAGGGTAGCCGCGCGCTGCGATGTGGGTTGCACGGAGGTATCGGCATGAAACCGCCATCGATTTTGGACTACCGCGCGGTGGCGCGCCGCAAGCTGCTGGCGCTGGGCTACGCGGTCGAGTGGCGCGAGCTGCGCGCCTGCGACTACGGCGCGCCCACCAGCCGCAAGCGCCTGTTCCTGATCGCCCGGCGCGACGGGCAGCCCATTGTCTGGCCCGCGCCGACGCACGCCGACCCGAAGGGCGAGGCCGTCAAGCACAAGCGCATGAAACCATGGCGCACGGCCGCCGAGTGCATCGACTGGTCGCTGCCGATGCTCAGCATCTTCGGCGCATCGGCACCGTGCGGGTCGCCTTCGGCGTACAGCACGTCGAAGGCGTCCTTGCCCTTGATCTGCTCGGCGGCGCGGGCCTCGGCGCCCACGTCGATCTTCGCCAGGATCTGCTCCAGGCTCATGCGGCCCTGGCCGAAGGGCTGGCCGTTCAGGAGGATGGTGGGCACGGCCATGACCTGGCGTTCCTCGACCTCGGCCTGGAACAGGGCGCCGTCGATGGCGACGTGGCTGATCCGCGGGTTGAGCGCGGCCATGGTGTTCAGCGCCTGCACCACGTCGGGGCAGTTCTGGCAGGTCTGGGAGAAGTAGGTCTCGAACCGGTACGGGCCCTCAAGCGCGCGGATCCGCTCGATCGCCTCGGCGTCGATGCGCGGCGGATGCCCG
>CALDHQ010000590.1 GCA_937894055.1 uncultured Polymorphobacter sp. | reverse complement strand
CATTTGTTTGGCGCTCTTCAATCGGGTGCAGGCGTCACGCCTGCCCGCCGGAGGCCCTTCCTTCGGTCTGCTCTAACCTCAGCCGAGCAAGGCGCCGAACGAGTCGATGTCGATGACCTGCGCGCACGCGCCGCGTGCCATCGCGAGGAACATTGCATCGCCGCGTTCGGTGCGCGCGGTGGCGGCTGACGCGAAGATCGCGGTAGATACGCCCTGGAATGCGGTGACTCGGTAGTCGTGCCACAGCGCGTCCCAGCCATAGTCGCGGACGCCGTAGCGGCGCAGTTCTTCGAGGTAGAGGGTGAGCAGGTCGCGTTCGTGGCGGCGGCGCTCGTCGCGGGTAATGCCGGCGCCGAGGAAGTAGGAGATGTCGAGCATCCCAGCGGTTACCGACACCGATTGCCAGTCGAGCACGGCGAGCGGCACGGTGCCGCCGCGCGCATCGAACAGCATGTTGTCGAGCCGGAAATCGACATGGCCGAGCGTCAGCGGCGCATAGTCACGGCCGAGGAACGCCAGCGCATTGGCGGCGTAGCGGTCGGCGACCGCCATGAATTCGGGTTCGAGGATGCCGTCATAGCGGCGGTGGAATTCGGCGATGAAGCCGGGCATGCCGTCGAGGACGCCTTGGCCGGTGCCGGCGCGACTGGCGATCCACGGGATGTCGCGCAAGCCCGCCTCGCCCCAGCGCGGGCCGTGCAGCGCCGCGCCCTGGATCATCGCCTGCTCGGCATCGGCGATCGAGCAGCCGGTCAGCTGGTTGCCCTGTCGCGCCGGGCCCAAGTCTTCGAGGATGACCGCGAAGTCCCCCGTCGCCGGGTCGACATCGGCGTAGTAGCATTTGGGCGCGCGCACCGCGACGGTCGACGCGATTTCCTGATAGAAGCGCACTTCGGTCTGGTAGAGGCCGTAGTCGATGCCGGTGGCTCGGCTGACGGCGTCGCGTGCCGGGAATTTGCCGACCACCGACGCCGGGGCGCCTTCTTCGTCGCGGTCATAGCGCAGGTCGAAGCGGATGCTGTCGCCGAGCATGCCGGCACCGACATTCTTCCACGTCAGGTCGGTGACGCGCGCCGATTGCAGCGCGCCCGAGCGCCGCAGCACATCGGTCAGCCAGGCCGGATCGACGGTTTCGGCGGTGGAGCGCAGGTCGCCGGATGCAATCAAGCTGCTGCCACCGGCGCGGCGAGTTCATGGACATAGACTTCGTTGAGCGCGATC
Source organism: uncultured Polymorphobacter sp. (assembly GCA_937894055.1). Classification (GTDB taxonomy): domain Bacteria; phylum Pseudomonadota; class Alphaproteobacteria; order Sphingomonadales; family Sphingomonadaceae; genus Polymorphobacter_A. The sequence continues at coordinate 6,573 of CALDHQ010000590.1, read as the reverse complement.
TTGTCGCCGCGCAGGATGACGAGGTCGAAGCCGCGCAGGATGGGCACGTCGCTGGCGGCATCCACGGCGCAATACCAGCGGCCGCAATAGCCGCCGGCCATCGGCCAGGTTTCATCGGGCGTATAGGTCATCGGCGGTGTCGCGCCGAACAGCCCGGTCAGATAGGCGCGCAATGCCGCATGGCCGGTGATGCCCGCGGCGGTCTGCGGGTCGCGGTAGACGCAGTCTTCGGTGTAGAAGGTCAGCAGGCGCTCGACGTCCTTCGCCGACCATGCGGCGAGCCAATCGGCGTTGAAGGCTTCGATATCCATCTCAGGCTCCCAGCACGCGCGCGACGTGTGCCGCGCCGAAGAATTCCGCCGGCACGGTTTCGGGGCCTGCCATCACGGCAAAGCCGAATATGCCGACGGTCGGATCGGCGGCAGCGGCTTCGTGGTAGCGGCGGCGGCGTTCGCGCGGGCCGTCGCCGAATTCCATGTCAAGCGTCGCCTGCGTGTCGGCGACCATCTGCAACCGCCGCATGCGCTCGACGCGTTCTTCGGCATAGGGTCGGAAGTCGGGCGCCGTGCCGGGTGCGGTGGCCTTGAGGATTTCGCTGACCAGCCGCACGTCGCGGTGGGTAATCGACAGGCCGAGCCCGAGGATCGGGTCGTTCCAGCCCGCCGCATCGCCGATCAGCACCGCGCCCTGGGCATAAGGCGTGGCGACGACGCTGCTGTTGTTGAAATAGGCGTAGAGCGGCCCCGCCGGCGTGCCATCGGCGAGCGCATCGTTGCGCGGTGCCGAGCGCATGCGGAACGCATCGAGGAAGCGGCGTGCGCCATCGGCCCCGGCAAAGCGCGACTTCTGGTCGAGCGCCCAGCCGCCATAGACGCGCACCCGCGACCCGCTCTGCGGGAACGCCAGGAAGGCGAAGTCATCCTCGGTGCCGATCGCCTGCACTGTCGAGTCCCAGCCCTGCACGTCGTCCACCAGCAGCCCGGCGAACCAGTGGTGCGGCTTGTCCTGCACGAGCTTGAGACCGGCGCGTTCGCGGATTTCCGACTGGCGGCCTTCGGCGCCGACAACCAGCGGCGCGCGTGCGACATGTGCGACGCCGTCCTGCATGAACGTCACCGACGGTGCTGCACCCAGCGTGACGGCTGATACGGTGACGCCGCGCCGGGCATCGGCACCGGCCGCGACCGCCGCATCGAACAGCGCCTGGCTCTGCACCGGATGGCGGATGCAAAGCGGTCCGGCGATGCCTTCGGCGAACATGCCGAGCGGCAGCGGCGTCGCTTCGGCAGTCGCCGGATCGCGGGTTTCGTCATAGGTGACGTGGCTGGTCAGGTGGTGGCCACCGGCAGCGACGAGCGTGTCGTAGAGCCCGGTGCGCTTGGTTTCGACGACGCCCCAGGGCGCGATCCATTCGCCGCGTACGCGGTCTTCGAACACCGTCGACTTTTCGAGCAGCAGCACGCTTTTGCCGTCCTTCGCCATGACGGTGGCGAGCGCCGAGCCGGCGATGCCGCCGCCGATGATGATCAGGTCATAGGTCATGCTGCACCTGTCGCAAATTGCGCCCGCAATGCCTTTTTGTCGGGCTTGCCGACGGCAGTCTGCGGGATGGCGTCGATGAATTCAATGCGCTTGGGCGCCTGCACCGAACCCTTGTGCGTCTTGACCAGTGCGGTCAGCTCGGCGGGGTCGGCCTTGGCGCCGGGGCGCAGCACGACGGCGGCGCAAACCGCCTCGCCCCATTTCTCGTCGGCGATACCGAACACCGCGACTTGCGCGACGGCGGGGTGGGTGGCGATGACGTTTTCGACTTCGCTGGGGAAGACGTTGAAGCCGCCGGTGACGATCATGTCCTTCTTGCGGTCGACGATGCGCAGGAAACCGTCGGGGTCCTTGACGGCGACGTCGCCGGTGTGGAGCCAGCCGGCGGCGAGCGCCTCGCTGTTCTGGTCGGCGCGGTCGAGATAGCCGTCCATGACCAGCGGCCCGCGTACGCAGATTTCGCCGGGCTCACCGTCGGCCACAGGCAGATTGTCGTCGCCGAGCAGCGCGACATCGACATAGGGCACCGGCCGGCCGCACGAGGCGAGGCGGTTGGGGTTGTTCGCGTCATGCTCCGAACGGCGCATCACGCACACCGTCATTGGCGCTTCGGCCTGGCCGTAGAATTGGTAGAACACCGGCCCGATGCGTTCGAGGCCTTCCTTGAGCCGCACCGGCGACATCAGCGACGCGCCGTAGAAAATCGTTTCCAGGCTCGACAGGTCGTATTTGTCGAAGTCGGGGTGGTCGAGCAGCGCGTAGATCATCGTCGGCACCAGCATCGTGCAGGTGATGCGGTATTTCTCGATCGCCGCGAGCACGGCGCCGGGGTCGAACGCCGGCAGCACGACCATCGTGCCGTGCTTGAGCAGCATCGGGCCGAACAGCGAGCCGCCGGCATGGCTCAGCGGCACGACCGCGAGGATGCGCGGCTCGATCGGCCATTCCCATTCGCTCATCATGATCTGCAGCGCCGCCGCACCGGTGCGCGGGTTGCCGGGGATCGCCTTGGGCTTGCCGGTGGTGCCGCCCGAATAGGACAGCCGCGTCACCGTGCCCGGATCGAGCACCGGCGCGGTCAGCGGCGCGAGGTCGAAGGTATCTGCGAGTGCCAGCAGATCGTCGCCGACTTCACCGGCGCCGAGCGACAGCACGGTCTTGAGGCGGTTGGTGCGGGCGCGCAGTTCGGCAGCGCGCGGCGCGAACTTCTTGGGGTCATAGAGCAGCACTTCGACACCGGCGTCCTCGATGGCGAACAGGTGATCGTCGGCCGACCCCATCGGGTGCATCGCGACGAGGCAACCGCCGGCAAAGGCGATGGCGTTGTGCAGCAACAGCACCTCGACCGAATTGCCCGCGAGCAGCGCCACGCGCGCGCCATTGACCACGCCGCGCGCCTGCAGCGCCTGCGTCAACCGGCTGGTGGCGGCCAGCATTTCGCCGCCGGTCCACGCCTTGCCGCCGGCCATTTCGACGATGGGGCGGTCGCGGTCGCGGATCAGCGCGTTGATGATCGGCGACGGGACATAGGTCGAAGGGTGGCGTGCGGCAGTGTCGGTCATGGTGCGGGAACCCCTAGTTGCTGTCGCTGCTGCTGAGCAGGCCGGTGAAGCCAAGCGCGGCTTGCGCGATCACCGCATGGTGGATTTCGGTCGAGCCTTCGGCGACCATCTTGGCGCGGGCATCGCGGAAGTAGCGATTGACGCCAGTCGAATTCATGATGCCGCTGCCGCCCCACATCTGCAGCAACTGGCTGCAGCAGTCGAACGCGGTGTCGCCGATATAGGCCTTGCAGGCGCTGCCCAGCGGCAACGCCAAAGTGCCTTCGTCGATCTGGCGCGCGGCGTTGTAGAGCATGGCGCGGCAGGCTTCGATCTTGGTCCAGATCTGCGCCAGCCGGTCGGTGATCGGCGACAGCTTCCACATCGGCGCGCCGTAAAGCTGGCGCTCCTTGACCTGCGTGACAGTCAGGTCGAACAGCCCCTCGACGCAGCCGAGCGACGTCGCGGCATGGCCGAGGAAGCTCGCCTGGTTGGCGGGCGCATGGTCGGCGTTGCCGGTGAGCAGATCACCGAGCACGTCATCGGGCGCGATATGGACGTTGTTGAACGCGATCGGCCCGGTGTTGGTGCCGCGCCAGCCGAGCTTTTCCTCATACTTCTGGACCTCGAAGCCTTCGTCCTCGGCTTCGACGATGACGCAGCCATAGCCATCGACGCCGTCGCGCTTGGTGCGCGGCATGACGAGGTAGGTCTTGGCGGCGCCCTGCGTGCAGAACAATTTGTGGCCGTCGAGCCGGTAGCCATTGCCGTCGGGCGTCAGTTTGGTCTGGTGATAGGCGATGTTGCCGACGCCGGCGGGCTCGGTCTGCGAATAGGCCATCAGCCGCTCGCCGCTCGCCGACTTGGGCAGCAGCCGCTTCTTTTGCTCAGGCGTGCCGAGCACGTTGACGGTTTCGGGGCACAGGATCATCTGCACCGACAGCAGCCCGGCAAACGCCGGACTTGCCTTGGCGATTTCCTCGAGCACCACGCACGCCGTCACCAGCCCGGCGCCGATGCCGCCGAACTCCTCGGCGATATAAATGCCGTAGAAGCCCAGTTCGGCGCAGCGCTTGACGACCCAGTCGGGGGTGCTCTCGCTGGCGTCGATCTCGTTGGCAATCGGCATCAGCTCGTTGACCGCGAACTTCGCCGCGACATCGCGGATCGCCTTCTGGTCGTCGTTGAGGAAGTGCGACATGCGGGTCTCCGTTTCAGCTGAAGGTCAGAGCGTGGCGAGCGTATCTAGGAACGCGTCGACGAACGGCGGATAGGCGTTGGTGCCGCTGGCGCGTCCCGTGGCGACCGCGGTGGCGAACGTCCGGCTGCCCTCGTCATCGAACGCCGGCAGCACGTACAAGTCGTCCGCCGCAATCGCCGCAAACACCTGGTCGGCAAGCGCTTCGGCCGACAAACCACCGGCGACGCCGGCCTGCATTAGCGTTTCGAGCGCCTTTAGCACCGGATTGCCCAGCCGTTCGCCGACTTCGCCCTTGAGCGCCGACGGCGTGGTCTTTTCGGGCGACATGATCCCCGATTGCGTCATGCCGGGCATGGCGATGGTGACGCCGATGTTGGGCACTTTCTGCGCGCGCAGGTCGAGCCACAGCGCCTCGGTCAGCGCCAGCACCGCGTGCTTGGTCATCGAATAGGTGGCGAACCCCGGATTGACCGTCAGCCCGGCGCCCGACGAAATCGTCACGACGTGGCAGGGGTCGCCCTGCGCGATCATCCGCGGCACGAAGCTGCGGATGCCGCTCGCCACCGAGCGCTGGTTGACGCCGATGACCCAGTCATATTCGTCGGCGCTGGTTTCCCAGCTCAGGCTGGAGGCGAAGACGCCGGCGTTGTTGAACAGCAGATTGACCTTGCCGAACTTCGCCACCGCAGCCGCGGCGAGCGCCTCGACCTCGTCGGCGCGCGACACGTCGGTCTTGACCGCCAAAACTTCACCGCCCGCACCCAGCGCCTTGGCGGCCGCCGCCAGCGCGTCCTCGCGGATATCGGCGATGACCAGCTTGCAGCCGCGCGCCTGTGCGGCATGCGCCAGCGCCAGCCCCAGCCCGCTGGCGCCGCCGGTGATGACCGCGACGCTGCCCTTGAAGTCCTTCATGGCTCAGACCTTTTCGAGCACGTGGATCGCACACGCGGTGCCCATGCCGGGACCGCCGCCGACGACATGCGTCAGCCCGATGCGCGCGCCTTCGACCTGGCGCTCGCCGGCCTTGCCCCGCAGATGCGTCGAGACTTCGTAGATGTTGGCGATGCCGGTGGCGCCGAGCGGATGGCCCTTCGACAACAGTCCGCCCGAGACATTGACCGGCACGCGGCCACCGAGCGCGGTGGTGCCGTCATCAATCAGCTTGCCGGCGTCGCCAAAGGCGCACAGCCCGAGGTTTTCGTAATGCACCAGTTCGGCGGTGGCGAAGCAGTCGTGGAGCTCGACGAGGTTGACTTCTTCGGGGCCGATGCCGGCCTGTTCATAAGCGTTCGCCGCAGCCACGCGTGTTGCGCCGCTGAAATCGGGCATCGCCATCTGGCGGTCCTCGAACGGATTGCTGCTCATTTCGGACGCGCGGATGCGCACCGCGCGGTCCATCAGGCCGCGCTCGCGGACCTTCTTTTCGGACATCAGCACTGCCGCCGCCGAGCCATCGACATTGACCGAGCACATCAGCTTGGTCAGCGGCCAGGCGATCATTTCGGCGCCCATGACTTCCTCAAGCGGGGTTTCGACGCGGTACATCGACTTGGGGTTGAGCGTGCTGTGGTGGTGGTTCTTGACCGATACCTGCGCGAACTGCGCGAACGTCGTGCCGTAACGCTTGCTGTGCTCCATGCCGATGTGCGCGAACATCGCCGGCATCGTGTACGAGCCGACCAGGCCTTCGGGCGACACGCCGCCGCCACCGCCGAGCAAGCCCGCCAACTGACCACCGTGGCCGCAGGCTTCGATGCCGACGGTTACAAAATCCTGTGCCGCCCGTTGCTCACGCAAAGCGTGGAAATCGTGGTGTTATGAAGCGCTGATGTGCCGCGTCCAGTCCCGGATGTTCAAGGCGGTAATTTTGTGAAAAGCCCTGTCGCTGCTCACCAAAATCGCTTTCACCTGCAGGGCATGCGCCGCGATTTGCATGTCCAAAAACCCCTTTATACTGTTTATTTGTACAGTTATTGGCGGCCACATGACCTCGCATTTCAGCCCTCGCCCGCAATACGCCCTGGTCGATGGCAACAACTTTTATGTCTCGTGCGAACGCGTGTTTCAGCCCCAGCTGAACCACCGCCCCGTGGTTGTGCTGTCCAACAACGACGGCTGCGCCATTGCCCGCAGCAACGAAGCCAAGGCGCTGGGCATTTCCATGGGGGCCCCGTATTTCAAAATCCGACACCTCGAACAAGAGGCCGGGCTGGTCGCGCTGTCGGCCAACTTTGCCCTGTATGGCGACATGAGCGACCGCATGATGAGTCTGGCCGCAGGCTTGGGCCA
>CALDHQ010000589.1 GCA_937894055.1 uncultured Polymorphobacter sp. | reverse complement strand
AGCCGTTCACCATCGTCATCCCGCCGCCCAACGTGACGGGCTCGCTGCACATCGGCCATGCGCTCGACAACACGCTGCAGGACGTGCTGATCCGCTATCACCGCCTGAAGGGCGAGGACGCGCTGTGGGTCGTCGGCACCGACCACGCCGGCATCGCGACGCAGATGGTGGTCGAGCGCCAGCTCGCCGAAAGCAGCCAGGCCGTGACCCGCCAGGAAATGGGCCGCGAAGCCTTTTTGCGCACTGTGTGGGACTGGAAGGAAGTGTCGGGCGGCACCATCACCCGCCAGCTGCGCCGCCTCGGCGCCAGCTGCGACTGGTCGAACGAGCGCTTCACCATGGATGCCGGCTTCAGCGCCGCGGTGACCAAGGTGTTCGTGCGGCTGTACAACGAGAAATTGCTCTACCGCGACAAGCGCCTCGTCAACTGGGACCCGAAGTTCAAGACCGCGATCAGCGACCTCGAAGTTGAAACGCGCGAGGTACAGGGGCATTTCTGGCACTTCCGCTACCCGCTGGCAGACGGCGTCAAGCTGGCGGACGGCCGCGACCATATCGTTGTCGCTACCACGCGCCCCGAAACGATGCTCGGCGACATGGCGGTGGCGGTCAACGCCGCCGATCCGCGCTACACGTCGGTTATCGGCAAGCACGTCCTGCTGCCGATCACCGGCCGCCGCATTCCCATCATCGCCGATGACCATGCCGACCCCGAACTCGGCAGCGGCGCGGTCAAGATCACGCCCGGCCATGACTTCAACGACTTCGAAGTCGGCAAGCGCGCCGGCATTGCCGCCGCCGACATGCTCAACATCTTCGACGCCGAAGCGCGCGTTGCGGCCGCCGACGGCGTGCCCGAACGACTGGTCGGCATCGACCGCTTCGAAGCGCGCAAGACCATCGTCGCCGAAATGGAAGCGCTCGGGCTGCTCGACCGCGTCGAGGACAAAATCGTCCAGATGCCGTACGGCGACCGCTCGGGCGTCGTCATCGAGCCGTGGCTGACCGACCAATGGTATGTCGATGCGGCAACGCTCGCCGCACCGGCGATTGCGGCGGTGCGCGAGGGCAAAACCAAGTTTGTCCCCGCCAACTGGGATAAAACCTATTTCAACTGGATGGAAAACATCCAGCCGTGGTGCGTGTCGCGCCAATTGTGGTGGGGTCACCAGATTCCGGCGTGGTACGCCGACGACGGCCGCGTGTTCGTTGCCGAGACCGAGGCGGAAGCGCAGGCTCAGGCCGGCAACATCGCGCTGCGCCGCGATGAGGACGTGCTCGACACCTGGTTCAGCTCCGCGCTCTGGCCGTTCGGCACGCTCGGCTGGCCCGAAAAGACCCCGCAACTGGCGCGCCACTACCCCGGCGACGTGCTCGTCACCGGCTTCGACATCATCTTCTTCTGGGTCGCCCGCATGATGATGCAGGGCATCCACTTCATGGACGATGTGCCGCCGTTCGCCACCGTCTACTGCCACGGCCTCGTCCGCGACGCCAAGGGCCAGAAGATGTCGAAATCGAAGGGCAATGTCGTCGATCCGCTGATCCTGATCGACAAGTTCGGCGCCGATGCGCTGCGCTTCACGCTGACCGCGATGGAAAGCCAGGGCCGCGACATCAAGCTCGATGAAAAGCGCATCGAAGGCTATCGCAACTTCGCCACCAAGCTGTGGAACGCCGCGCGCTTCGCGCAGTCGAACGGCATTGTCGGCAGCACCTCGGTGACGCCGCCGGCGGCGACCGCACCGGTCAACCGCTGGATTATCGGCGAGGTGGTCGAAACCGCACGCGCGCTCGATGCGGCGATGACGGCGTTCCGCTTCGATGACTATGCCAGCACGATCTACCAGTTCGCGTGGAGCCGCTTCTGCGACTGGTATCTCGAACTGACCAAGCCGCTGCTCGCCGAGGGTGCCGACGCCGGCATCGCCGCCGAAACCCGCGCCGTCACTGGCTGGGCGCTCGACCAGATTCTCGTGCTGCTGCACCCGGTGATGCCGTTCCTGACCGAGGAGCTGTGGCACAAGCTGGGGACGCGCGACCATGACCTGATCGTCGCCGCGTGGCCGGTCACCGATGCCAAGCTGATCGACGCCGAAACGGCTGCCGAAATCGACTGGCTGATCCGCCTGGTCAGCGAAATCCGCGCCGGCCGCGCTGAACTCAACGTCTCGCCCGCCGCCAAGCTGCCGCTGCACGTCCGCGACGCCGACGCTGCAACGCAGGCCCGCATCCTGCGCCAGACGCCGGCGCTCGAACGGCTGGCACGCATTGCCGCGATCAGCTTCGACGTCGCCCCGGCGGGTGGTGCGGCGCAGATCGTCGTCGATGCCGCGACCTACACGCTGCCCTTGGAAGGCGTCATCGACCTCGCCGCCGAACGCGCCCGCCTCGAAAAGGCGGCGGCTGCAGCGGAAAAGGAAGCCGCCGCGCTCAGCGGCCGCCTCGCCTCCCCCGGCTTCACCGAAAAGGCCAAGCCCGAAGCCGTCGAAAAGGCCCGCGAGGATCTGG
>CALDHQ010000588.1 GCA_937894055.1 uncultured Polymorphobacter sp. | reverse complement strand
CATCGCGGCTTCGGGCCACTGGCCAATGGCGAAGGCGCCGGTGACGGCAACCGTCATCAGTGCGTTGATGTTCAGCCGCCCGCGCAACAGCGCCGTCAGCCCCTTCTTGTAGACATCGAAGCCGGCCAGCCAGATGGCAGCGGCGGCCACCGCGAGGCCGGTCCCTTTCCAGATTTGCGTGTCTGGCGCGAAGTAGCCCACCAGTTCAGCGGCAATCGCCAACAGCAATGCCATCCCCAGGCGCCCATATCCTGCCGGCCCAAATGCGTTGTCCTGCCCGTGATCGTGCCCATCATCGGCCGCGTGTTCGGGTGCGGCGTCGGGCTTGCCCTCGGCCAGCCGCGCGGCCAGCATGCGCGCGGGTTCACGCGAGGCGACGATGGCACGGCAGACGGTAGCAGAGCGCCACGCGCAGCTGATCACGCTCGGCCGACAGCTATTCTCGACGTTGCCCTATGACAGCATCTCGACGGACGACATCGCGCGCGCCGCCGGTGTGCAGGTCATGGAGCTGCTGGCGAAGAACATCCGGCCGCGCGACATCTGCACGCGCGAAGCCTTCATCAACGCGGCGCGCGTTGTCGCTGCCACCGGTGGGTCGACCAATGGCGCGCTGCACCTGCCGGCAATGGCGAGCGAGGCTGGCATCGATTTCGACCTGTTCGACGTCGCCGAAGTGTTCAAGACGACGCCGTACATCGCCGACCTCAAGCCCGGCGGAAAGTATGTCGCCAAGGACATGCACGACGCCGGCGGTGTCTATATGGTGATGAAGACGTTGATGGACGCCGGGCTGATCCACCGCGACTGCATGACGGTGACCGGCAAGACTATCGGCGAGAACATCGACGAAGTGACGTGGAACCCCGACCAGAAGGTCATCTATCCGGTGTCGTCGCCGCTATCGCCGACCGGCGGCGTGGTCGGCCTGCGTGGCTCGCTGGCCCCCGATGGGGCGATCGTCAAGGTCGCGGGGATGCACAAGCTGCAGTTCACCGGCCCGGCGCGGGTGTTCGAGTGCGAGGAAGATGCGTTCGCCGCCGTCGAAGCGCGCAGCATCAACGAAGGCGAAGTGATCGTCATCCGCTACGAAGGCCCCAAGGGCGGCCCCGGCATGCGCGAGATGCTGTCGACCACGGCCGCGCTGTACGGCCAGGGCATGGGCGAGAAGGTCGCGCTGATCACCGACGGGCGCTTTTCGGGCGCGACGCGCGGCTTCTGCATCGGCCATGTCGGCCCCGAAGCGGCCGATGGCGGGCCGATCGCGCTGGTCGAAAATGGTGACATCATCACGATCGACGCCGTTGCCGGCACCATTGACCTTGATGTGCCTGCGCATGTGCTGACGGCACGTCGCGCCGGCTGGGCACCGCGCACCAACGCCTATCAGTCAGGCGCGTTGTGGCGTTATGCGCAGAATGTCGGGCCGGCGAGCAAGGGCGCACTCACGCACCCCGGCGCTGCCGCCGAACGGCACGTTTACGCCGATATCTAGTGTGAAGCGGTCGCCGGCGCGGCTACGGGCGCGGTCGGCGGAGGCGCGGCATAGGGGGCGACCGGCCTGATTGCGGTCCAAATCGGCTCGCCACGGCCATCGCGCGGAATCTCGCCGCCGGTGCCGGGGCGCTTGTTGCTGCTGAAATACAGGGGCGACGGCGTACAGCCCGCAAGAGCTGCGACGCAGACAACGCACAGACCGATGCGGCGGATGATTTTGTTCTGTGCCATTTCAAGGTGAAGCTTGTTACAGCAGGGCATGGGATTATCAAGCGGCCTTGATGCGATGCGCCCGATTTTGACCGCGGCGGCGATGCGCGCGGCCGAAAAGCGGGTCATCGATGCCGGCACGCCGTCGCTGGAATTGATGGAGCGGGCAGGGGCCGCCGCGGCATTGGCCGCGTGGCGTTACGGCTTGCCGCGGCAGGTCAACGTCCTGTGCGGTGCCGGCAACAACGGCGGTGACGGCTATGTCGTGGCGCGCCACTTGGCCGAACGCGGCCATGACGTCACGGTCACCGCTGCGGCACCCCCACGCAGTGCCGATGCCCGCGCGATGGCAGCGCGCTGGTCGGGGCCGGTATTGGCTTACGGCGAAGCGAAGCCCGCAGCAGGTTTCATTGATGCGCTGTTCGGCATCGGACTCGACCGGCCACTTGAAGTTGACGATGTCGCCGAACTGCAGAGGCTGGGCGCCAGCGCGCGCGCGCGAATCGCCATCGACTTGCCGAGCGGCGTCGGCAGCGATGATGGCGCACTGCTGGGCGCGCCGTTTGACTTCGGTTTGACAGTGACATTCGGTGCGAGAAAACCCGCACATCTTATTGAACCAGCACGAGAATATTGCGGACGCCTAGTCGTCGCCGATATAGGCCTCAGCGTGGTCGATAGCGCGCTCCGGTGCAATGCGCCACCGCGTTGGCATGACGTCACCGCAACCCACAAATATGCGCGTGGCAGTGTCATCGTCGTTGCCGGGCCGGCAGGCGCGGGTGGCGCGGCGCGACTGGCGGC
>CALDHQ010000587.1 GCA_937894055.1 uncultured Polymorphobacter sp. | reverse complement strand
CTCGCCCCAGTCGGCGTCGGGGATACCGACGACGCCGCAGTCGGCGACGGCAGGGTGGCTGTTGACGACTTGCTCGACCTCGGCTGGATAGACGTTGAAGCCGCCGGTGATGATCAAGTCCTTCTTGCGGTCGACGATGTGCAGAAAGCCGTCGGCGTCGACGAAACCAATGTCGCCGGTGTGGATCAGCCCGTCGCGCAGGACCTCGGCCGTGGCACCGTCGTTCCGGTAGTAGCCGGTCATCGCAAGGTCGCTTTGGACACAGATTTCGCCGGGGACACCATCGGGCAGCACCGCGCCGTCATCGTCCTTGATGACGATGCGCGTGCCGAGCGACGGCCGCCCGCACGCCGACAGGCGTGCATCGTCCGCCAGTTTCCCGTCGATGAAATGATCCTCGGGCCGCATGAAGGTGACGAAGGTATGGCACTCGGTCTGGCCGTAGCTTTGCGCCATCACCGGACCGAATACGGCAATCGCCTGCTTGAGGCGTGTCACCGACATCGGCGCGGCGCCATAGATGAACTGGCGCAGGCTCGAAAAATCGCGGGCACCGGCGCCCGGCAGGTCGAGCAACCGATAGATGACGGTGGGCGGCAGGAACGTCGTCGTCACGCGCTGTTCGGCGATCAGGTCGAGGAAGCGCGGCAGGTCGGGTCGTGACATCATGACGATCGTGCCGCCCTGCGCGACGATCGGCATCGCCAGCATGCCCGCGGCATGGGTGAGCGGGGTCGCTGCCAGCAGTACCGGCGCCGGCTGCGGCATTTCCGCGAGATACTTTTCGACGAACGCAAACACCGCGCGGTGGCTGAGCAGCACGCCCTTGGGCTCACCGGTCGTGCCGCCGGTCTGGCCGACGAATGCGGTATCGGCGAGCGCGACGAACGGCTGCGGCGCCGAACTATCATGGCCGGCAATGAACACTTCCAGCGTCGGATCGCCATTGCAAGGCGCATCAAGCGCAATGAACAGGTCGACCTTTGGCAATTGGCCGCGAATTTCCGCGACAAGTGGCGCCATCGCGCCATGATAGAACAGCACCCGGACGTCGACGAGGTTCATCGCGCTGGCGATCGCCGCCGGTGCGTTGTGCGGGTTCGCGGGGACATAGGCCATGCCTGCCCCGAAGATCCCGAACGCGGCAGCGAACGCGACCGGATCGTTAGGACTGAGCACTGCCGCGTGTGCGCCGGGCCCGAAGCCCGCGGCCCCGAGCGCAGCGGCAATGCGCCGCGCTAGCGTCAGCGCCTGCGCATAGCTTGTCTTGACGCCGTCGAAGATCGCGAACGGGCGGCCGTCGCAGCGCTGCGCGCCGCGTTCGAGAAGGCTGAACACCGACATGGGAATTATTGCTCCAGGTTGCTCAGCGCCGCGCGCATCATTTCGGCCTGCCCGCGCTTCGCCGCGTTCGACAGGCCGGCGGTCAGGCCGCCGTCGACAACCAGGTCCTGGCCGGTGACATAGGACGACTCGTCGCTGGCGAAATAGACCGCGGCGGCAGCAATATCGTCGCCGCTGCCGGCGCGGCCCATCGGCATGGCGCGCGCAAACACGCCCTGCAGCGCGGCGAGTGCAGCGTCGTGCCGTCCTACGGGAATGCCGAGCGATTGCAGGAAAATCGGCGTCGGTATTGCGCCCGGCGACACGGTATTGACCCGGATCCCGTGCTCGGCGAGCTCGAGCGCCATGCAGCGCGTGAAGTGACAGACTGCGGCCTTGAGCGCGCTGTAGATCGAGGGCGAGGAATTGGCCCGGTGCGCGGCAGTCGACCCGTTGTTGAGTATCGAGCCGCCGCCCTGCGCCTGCATCACTGGTGCCACGTGCTTGGTCATCAGGACGACACTGCCGAAGATCGCCATCGACGCGTTCGCGACCTCGTCTGCGGCAAGCGCAGTGACCGGCGTATCGCGCATCGCCGGTGCTGCGTTGTTGAACAGGAAGTCGATGCGGCCGCCGAAGGCATCGCGTGCGGCATCGACCAGCGCGATCACATCGGCTTCGCAGGTGACATCGGCGCGAACGAACCGGGCACCGGAACCGATGGTGCGCGCCACTGCTTCGCCGGCCTCGACCGAACGGCCGCAAAATACGACGCGCGCACCTTCGTCGACGAAGCGCCGCACCACATCGACGCCCATGCCGGAGGTTGCCCCCGTGATCAGTGCCGTCTTGCCGTCCAGCCGATGTGCCATGCCCAAGCCCCTCAATAGATCGAAGGCAGGCCGGCGCCGGGCACCGCCACTGCGACCGTGAACAACCGCCCGGTCGGATTGCCCGCCATGACCGAACGGTCGTAGCTGTCGGATGCGGTGATCAGCAGCGTCCGCCCATCGGCGCCGCCCAGCGCACAAGCGGTGGCAAGCGTCGACCCCATGTCGACCTCTTCCAGCACCTCGCCACCTTCGGCGACCCGCACGACGCGACCATGCCCGGCAACCCAGACGGCACCGCTGGCATCAAGGCACATGCCGTCCGGCATTTCACCCGGCAGCGCTGCGAAACACGACCGTGCCCCCAGCAATCCGTCGGCATGCAGCTCAAACGCATGGATGCACTGGTCGAGCGAATCGGCGACGAGCAGCCGCTTGCCGTCCTGCGTGATCGCCATGCCGTTAGGAAAATTCACCTCGGCGGTCGCCACCGAAAC
>CALDHQ010000586.1 GCA_937894055.1 uncultured Polymorphobacter sp. | reverse complement strand
CGCCGGCGCGGTGCCATGCATCGGCCCAGCCATGGTCGAAGACATATTCGCCCTGGCTGTGGCTCTTGAGATAGTTGGGCATGATCGCGGCGGGCTGGCCATCAGCGCCATCGATGACGAGGTGGACGGGTTGCCAGCCGGTATCGGTGCAGGCGCTACGCGAGTCCTCGACCGCGGTGAAGAAGCTGTGCAGCAGGAACGGGTTGCCGGTGCCGGCGCACGCGTCCCACTGCGCCGCGGTCAGCGCATTGGCCGATTTCAGGATGCGTGCCGAAATCTCAGCCGGCATGGACCGCGACGATGGCATCCACTTCGACCGCGACACCCAGCGGCAGCGCGGCAACACCGACCGCACTGCGCGCGTGGCGCCCGGCATCGCCGAACACCGCGACCATCAGGTCGGAGGCGCCGTTGGCGACTTTCGGGTGGTCGGTGAATTCGGCGGTCGAATTGACGAACACGCCGAGTTTGACGACGCGCAGCACCTTGTCGAGCGAACCCAGTGCGGTTTGCATCTGCGCCAGCAGGCCGACGGCGCAGCGCCGCGCGGCAGCTTCGCCTTCCTTCATGGTCATGGTGTCGCCGATGCGGCCGCGAATCAGTTGGCCGTCGGTATCGAACGGGATCTGCCCCGAAATGTGCAACAGGCCGCCATGCAGCACCGTCGGCACATAGTTGGCGGCGGGTGCGGCGGCATGCGGCAGCACGATGCCGAGGTCAGCCAGGCGTTGTTGAATGGTCATCGCTCATACTCCCAATATTGAACGGATGTGCGGCAGCGCGTCGTCCCAGCGGTCGATGCGCGCATGGGCGTCGGGCGCCGCCGGGATCAGCGGCCACAGGATCGGATCGGCGACCATGTGCAGCCGGTGGACGTGCGGCGCCTCGACCTTGACCGAGCTGTGGTGCGGCGGCAGGTCATCGACGAACACCACGTCCTTCGCGCCATATTCGGCAACGAGCGCGGCGACCGGCTTGCCTTTGGGCCCCTGGTTGCCGATGACGCGGTAGGGCATGCCGAAGCGTGCCAGTTCGTGCGTGCGTTCGGCGGCGTGATGGTCCTGAAGGTTGGTCAGGATGACGATGTCGGCATGCGCCGACAGCGTGGCGAGAGCATCGACGGCACCGGGGGTCGGCGTCTGGGTCGACATATGCGTATCGAAAAAGCCGTTGAGCAGCGCCGGGAATTCGCCCGGCTCGATCGCTTCGCCGTTGGCGCGGCGGACGTTGCCGGTCAGCGCAAAGCTCGACATGCTGAGCGTCAGGTCATGCGCGGATTGCAGATAGCCGGTGAACGGGGTGACGAAATGCAGCAGCACCTCGTCGCAGTCGCAGATCAGCAGCGGACGGGTGGCCATGGTCAGTTTCCCAGTTGCGCCGAGGCCGCGACCAGCGCGGCGGGCTTGATATCGAGTGCGGCAGCGGCCGCGAGCAACGACGGTTCGTGGCCTTCGAGAAAGGCCAGCGCGGCGGCGAGCACATGGCGTTCGCCGGCGTGGGCGCGCAGTGACGCGGCATCGAGCCCGGTGAGGTCGAGAAAGCGCGGCCCGAGTGCAGTGTCGCCGACAATGTACGCAAGCGCCTGCAATGCCAGCGTTTCGCTGTCAGCGGCGCTGCCGGCCTTAACGATTTCGCTACCTTGCATCGCTATTGTCGATTCTGCATTCGGGGTTGATCGAACCATTGTTTAGCGCCCAGCGGCGCGACTTGTCATGCACTTGTATCGTGCAAATGGTTCGCGAAGCCGGCGGCTCGCCGCATTTGCCCCGTTCGTTGCCCGTCTTTGGCGGTGCCGTAGCTTTGCGTGTTTTGCGAATCATATTGTGTCGAACTGAACGCGGGCGTAATTAACACGCTCGTGACATCGAGGGGTCGATGATCGAAAAGATATTGCTTGTGGGTGCGAAGCATCATGCTTCGACACTGGCGATGCTGTTTGGCGATGCTGCGCAGGTTGAGGCCGTACGCGCCGCCGACGCCGCGGTTCGCATTCGCGACCATGGTACCGACTTGCTTATTGTTGCGCTCGACCAGCCCGGGCTCGAGAATTTGCGCCAGCTGGCGCGGCTGCGTGCTGCGGCGCACAGCAACGACACCCCCGTGCTGGCGCTGGTGCCGCGCAACATGCCCGATGCGCTGATCAAGGCGTTCGACCTGGGCGTCAGCGACTGCGCAGGGCTGCCGATCGATGGTGGCGAGGTGCGCGCACGTGCTGCCGCGCTGCTGCGCCGCAAGCGCATGCTCGACCGCATCAGCACCGAGGCGCGGGCGACGCAACTGCTCGCCAACACCGATGCGGTGACCGGGCTGTTCAACCGCCGTTACCTTGATACCCACCTCGGCGAAATCGTCACGCGCGCCCGCGCCGGCGGATTGCCGCTGGTCGTGCTGATGCTCGATATCGACGCGTTCAAGCCGGTCAACGACCGCTTCGGCCATGCCGCCGGCGACCGCGCGTTGCAGGCCGTGGCAATGCGACTGTCAGCGAGCGTGCGCGGCAGCGACATGGTGGTGCGCTACGGCGGCGACGAGCTGGTGGTAGTGATGCCCGATACCGACCTCGCCACCGCACGCCGGATTGCCGAACGCCTGCGCGCTACCGTCGAGGCGACGCCCATCGGCGGTACCGATGCGCATGCCGCCGATATGCGAATCACCGTCAGCATCGGCGTCGCGGCGCTGGAGCCCGGCGATGTCGATGGCCCGGCACTGCTGCACCGTGCCGATGCGGCGCTGTTCGTGGCGAAGCGCGCCGGGCGCAACCGTGTTGAAACGGCGGGGTCTTCGGCGGCGGCCTGAAGTTGAAGGGCCTCCGGCGGGCAGGGACTTGTCCCTGCACCCGATTGTTGGGCGGCATTCATGACAAACGACAAACCCCGCTCAGCTGGGCTGGGCGGGGCTGGTCGACCGGGCAGCGCGGCGGTGCCGCGCGCGGGCTTACTTGATCTTGGCTTCCTTGAAATCGACGTGCTTGCGCACGACGGGATCGTACTTGCGGAAGCTCAGCTTCTCGGTCTGCGTGCGCGGGTTCTTCTTGGTGACATAGAAGAAGCCGGTGTCAGCGCTGCTGACGAGGCGGATCTTGATGGTAGTCGGCTTGGCCATGACGGTCCCTTGAACTCGAATCGATTGGAGCGCTCAGGTACGGGCCTTCGCGACAGACCGCGCTCTCTGGCGAAAGAGCATTGGAAAGTCAAGTTACACGCCCCAAAAATCGGGTGCAGGGGTCACCCCTGCCCGCCGGAGGCCCTTATCTTCCCCGTCGTATCCCCTTGGGAATCCGACTCTGCCCGGCACGCCGCCCCATCTTGACGCGGTCGCGGCGCATTGCGCGCGAGGCGCCGTCGTCGCCTTCGGGCAACGGCAGTTCGAAGCGCAATGAACCGGTGATGGCATTG
>CALDHQ010000585.1 GCA_937894055.1 uncultured Polymorphobacter sp. | reverse complement strand
GCGCCGAATGGCCCAATAAAATGGGCGGGCAGCGACCGGTTGGCGCTGATGTCGGTCAAGCTCTACGGCGATGGTGCGCTCGGGTCGCGTGGCGCGGCATTGCTCGCGCCTTACAGCGATGCGCCGGGCAACAAGGGGCTGCTGTTCAGCACGCAGGCGCAAATGGACGCGCAGGTCGTCAGCACGGCGGCGCGCGGTTTCCAGCCCAATGTCCATGCCATCGGCGATGCCGCCAACGCGCAGGTGCTCGATAGTTTCGCGCGGCTGACGCCGGCACAGCGAGTCGCGCTGCGGCCGCGTATCGAGCATGCGCAGGTGGTGGCGCTGCCCGACCTGTCGCGTTTTGCGTCGCTCAACGTCATCGCCAGCATGCAGCCGACGCACGCGACGTCGGACATGAACATGGCCGAGGCGCGCATCGGTGCCGAGCGGCTCAAGGGCGCCTATGCCTGGGCGACGTTGCTCAAGTCGGGCGCGCGCTATGCCGGCGGCTCGGACTTCCCGGTGGAATCGCCCAACCCGTTCTACGGCCTGCACGCCGCCGTGACGCGGCAGGACGCCGACAATGCGCCGCCGGGTGGCTGGATCCCCACCGAAAAGATGACCATCGAACAGGCGTTCGCGGCGTTCACCACGGGGGCCGCCTATGCCAATTTCGAGGATAGCTTCGCGGGCACGCTGACGCCGGGCAAATGGGCCGATTTCATCATCATCGACCGCGACATCTTCACTGGCCCGCCGGCGGCGATCCGCGGCACTTTGGTCGAGGAAACCTGGCTGGCGGGCAAGCCGGTGTTCTACCGCGACTAGGGCTGGCGCGCCAGCCAAGCCTGCGACATGATAGCGGCGCACGCAACCGGGAGCTGCCGCGATGCCCGATACCACTGACGCCTGGCCGCTGCGGTCGCTGCTGCTTGGCGGCATGGGCGCACTGGTGGCGCTGGCGGTGCAGCAGCTCGTTGCGGTCGCGCCGGGCGGACCGCCGGCGGGCAATGCACATCTGTCGCTGGCGACGTTGCTCGCCGTCAGCGGCGTGGCGTTCGGCTTTGTCGTCGAGCGCACGCGGCTGCACTGGAGCGCCGCGTTCGCGGCCGCTGCCGGCACCGTCATCGCGGCGGTGGTCTATTGGAACGGCGGCTGGGGCTATCCTGACACTTGGCGGCTGGTCTGCGCGGCGCTGACGGTGGCGATTGCCGCGCCGCTGTTCCAGGCGTGGCGCGACGCGCGCGCGCCGGGTGCCGGGCGCTTCGCCATCGCCTATCCCGCCGTTCACGACCACGCCTGGACCAATGTGCTGCTGTTTCTGGCGGCGCTGCTGTTTGTTGGCATCGTCTGGCTGTTGATGTTCCTGCTGTCGGCGCTGTTCAACCTGATCGGCATCGATGCGCTCGAAAAGCTGCTGCGCAACGACCAGTTCGGCGCGCTGCTCGTCGGCGGCGCGTTCGGCGGCGCGGTCGGGCTGTTGCGCGACCGCTCTGCGGTGCTGAGCACCTTGCAGCGCGTCGTGATGACGATCCTGTCGGTACTGGCGCCGGTGCTCGCGGCGGGGCTGCTGCTGTTCCTGCTGGCGCTGCCGTTCACCGGCCTCGCGCCGCTATGGCAGGCGACCAAATCGACGACGCCGATCCTGCTCAGCTGCATTATCGGCGCGCTGCTGCTGATCAACGCCGTCATCGGCGACCGGCCCGAGGAGGTGTCGCGGCTGGCGCTGCTGCGCTGGTCGGCGGTCGTGCTGGCGCTCGCGATGCTGCCGCTGTCGGCGATTGCCGCGGTGTCGACGGGGCTGCGCATCAACCAGTACGGCCTGACCCCCGACCGGCTGTGGGCGCTGGTGTTCATCGCTTTCGCCAAGGCCTATGGGCTGGCCTATCTGCTGGCGCTGTTGCGCGCGCGGGGGGGGTGGCCGGCGCGGGTGCGTATCGCCAATTTGCGGCTGGCGGTGGCGCTGTGCGGGGTGGCGCTGCTGCTGTCGACACCGCTGATCAACTTCGGCGCGATATCGACGCGCGACCAGCTGGCGCGGCTGGCGAATGGCCGCACGCCGGCGGACAAATTCGACTGGACGGCGCTGCGCTTCGATTTCGGTGCACCGGGTGAAGCGGCGGTCAAGCGGTTGGTGACCGAAGGCGCGACGCCGGAAATCCGCGCGGCGGCGAGCGTCGCGGCGAAGGCCGACGTCAAGACGCGCTATGACGTGCAACGCCAGCAGGTTGCAGCAATCGGCATCGAGGAGCGGTTGGTCATCAAGCCGCAGACCGTGCCGCTGCCGGCGCCACTCCGGCAGGCGCTGACCAACTTCAACGGCTGCACCAAGGCGGCGCGCTGCGTGCTGTTCTATCAACCCGGCGCGACCAGCGCGGTGTTGGTCGGCAAGCCGTGGTCGGGGGCCGTCCAGATCGATGCGCGGCGACTGCGCGCGGTTGACGGCGACTGGTACGAAGTGCCCGACATGGAAACGGTGCCCGAGGCCGACATTGCCAAGCGCAACGCACGGCAGTCGGCGGCGCTGGCGGAGGGGCAGGTGGAGATCCGCACGGTTGAACGCCGGCAGGTGTTTGTGGGCGGTGAGCCGGTGGGGGAGCCGTTCGAATAGTGGCCCAAGAGTAAGCAAGCGGCGCGGGCAAAGCCCGCGCGTCGGACGGGTTCAGCGGCGTGATCGCCGCTGCCCCGCCGGCCGGCCTGGGGCGAGTCTCGCCCTAAGACCAAATTTGCCGTTGGCAAATTGGGGCTTAGTTCTCGCCGCCCTGCGGCGTGAACACCATCGCCACCCCGTTCATGCAGTAGCGCTCGCCCGTCGGCGGCGGGCCGTCGGGGAAGACGTGGCCGAGGTGGCCGCCGCACTGGCTGCAATGCACTTCGGTGCGGACCATGCCGTGCGAGCGGTCGACGGTCAGCCCGACCGAGCCGGCGATCGGCGCGCCGAAACTGGGCCAGCCGGTGCCGCTTTCGAACTTGGTCGCGGTGGCGAACAGCGCGTTGCCGCAGCCGGCGCAGGCATAGCTGCCGTTGCGCTTTTCATAGTTGAGCGCGCAGGTGCCGGGGCGCTCGGTCGCGTGCCCGCGCAGCACGGCGTACTGGTCGGGCTCTAGGCAAGCGCGCCACTCGGCATCGGTTTTCTGGATGGGGAATGTTTCGCTCATGACGGGTCTTTCGGTCGGGCGGGCGGTGAGGTTACACCGCACGCGAAATATCTTGCTGCGCGGTTTTGCGGCTTCGCTATCATGCGCGCCAGCCTGTCCCGCCGCAACCCGCGAGTCTATTTTGTGACCATCACCATCACGCCCAATCCGAACTATGTCCGCGTCAGCTTCGCCGGGCATGTCATCGCCGAAAGCATCCGCTCGCTGGTGCTGGTCGAAGGCGACTTGCCGCCGGTGGTCTATATCCCGCGCGCCGATGTCGACCTCGATCTGTGCAAGCCGACCGGCCATGTCACGCACTGCCCGCACAAGGGCGACGCGGTGCATTTCAGCATCGCCATCCACGACCGCGTCGCCGAAAACGCGCTGTGGAGCTACGAAAACCCGCTGCCCGAAGTCGCGGCGATTGCCGGGCATGTGGCGTTCTACCCCGACCGCGTCGACAGCATTGTCGCGGGCAAGCCGAACCTGCGCGGCGGGTCGCTGGCGTGAGGGCATTGCTATTGCTGGTGCTGCTCGCCGGATGTTCGTCGCCCGCGCCGTCGCCAGCCGAAAAGGCTGCGTTTGCCGCGAAAGCCATGCCCGGCGATGCACGGCTGGCGGGGCTGTACACCCAGTCGTGCAAGACCTGCCACGCCGATCCCGCCACGGGCGCGCCGCTGGTCGGTGACGCCGAGGCCTGGGCGCCGCGGCTGGCGCAGGGGCCCGATGTGCTGCTCGCCAGCGTCATTTCGGGCAAGAACGCCATGCCGGCGGGCGGTCAGTGCTTTGCCTGCACGCCCGATGATTTCAAGGCGCTGACCAAGTTCATGAGCGAGGCCAAACCATGACGACACGGCGGGCAGTTCTGACAGGTGCGGCAGATCGGAAGAGCACACGTCTGAACTCCAGTCACGCCAATGTATCTCGT
>CALDHQ010000584.1 GCA_937894055.1 uncultured Polymorphobacter sp. | reverse complement strand
CCGTCGAACGCGCCGCCGGCCAAGCCGCGCAACTGCGCCACTTCACCGGGCAGAATTCGGTGGTGCTGCTGTTCGCATGGCCGACTGCGGAAAATTTCCTGCGTTATCCGCGCGATGTCCAGACGGCGTTTGGCGCCGCGCCGCAGCTGGCGAAACTGATCGAGCTGCTGGCAGTGCACACCAAGGCGCGCAAGATCGACGTGCTGACCTACAGCGCCGGCGGCATGGTCGGCAGCGACGGGCTGGCGCTGGTCGGCCGCAAATCGCACGTTGCCGGTGCCGTCAATCCGCGGCTCGGCGAAGTCTATCACGCGGCCCCCGACGCCGACACGCGCGGCTTTGTCGACGATTTGCGCGACTATGCCGGGGTGGCGACACGCGTCACCGTGGCGGCCAACCTCAACGACTCGGCGCTGCGGCTGTCGCAGCTGATCAACCGCGCTTCGCGCGCCGGACGTCCGGATTTTGCCGAGCTCAGCCCCAATGCGACGCGCTTCCTGCTGGAGGCCAACCGCACGCAAGGTCTCGACCTGCTCAACGTCCGCCCCGAAATGATGAGCGGCATTTCGGAGCGCGCGCACACCTTCTGGTATGACGACCCCTGGGCGAGCAGCGACGTGCTGCTGACGCTGCTGCTGGGCCTGCCGCCTGCCGAGCGTGGTTTGGCGCCGGGGACAGCGCCGTCTGGGGCACAATATTGGAGTTTCCCGGCCGATTATCCGGCGCGACTCGAAGCGGTATTGGCGGCTCAGCGGTCGAACGCACCCGTCGTCAAATAGGCCAGGGTCTGCGCGATGACGCGCGGGTCGCGCACCATGAAGGTGTGCGCCACGGGCAGCACGATATGGTCGGTCATGCCCGCCACCTGCGTGGCGGCGACCGCGACCTTGCCGTCGCCGGCATCGGGGATGAACGCCCGCGTCAGCGCCGGCAGCAGCATGTGATCGCCGGCGATGATGCCGAGGTCGTAGTTGACCGCCCCCAGCGCGGCCTCGGCAGCGCGCGTCCGCCGCGTCCGCAGGAAGTCACCGACCGGCCCGAGCACGATATTGCCCAGCCCGTAGCGGTGCAGCGCATCGGCGAGCGGGCTGCCGGCGTTCGGCGGCGCCAGCATGACGACGCGCCCGAGCCGCACCGGCCGATGCCGCGTCAACCACGCCCGGGCCACCAGCCCGCCGAGCGAATGCGTGACAACATGCAGCGGGCCATCATGCGCGTCCGCAAACGCCGCAACGCGCGGCCGCAGATAGTCGATGATTTCGGGCATCGTGCGCCGCAGCCCGTAGGACGGCGTCAACGTCGCAAACCCAGCCGTCTGCAACGCCGACGCCAGTGGCCGCATCGACAGGCCGGTGCGGCCATGACCGTGGAGCAGGATAACGCCCCCGGGCAAAGAGTCTGGGCCGGATGCGGCGGTCGGTTCGGGCAAGGCAGCGGTTCCGGGACTGCGGGCAATGGCGCTTGATGCGATATTGCGCGGCGCGCGGCAATGCCCGGCGCGCTTGTCAGCGGTCAGCAGCGTGCTAGGGAAAGACAAACATCGCAAACCGGGGAGCGATCGATGGACAAGCTGCGCGCCGCCGCGCTGGCAATCGCGGTGACCGCCTGGGGCGCGGTCGGGCTGCAATCGGCACTGTCGACGCTGGCGCCGATGACCGGCAACGGCGGGCTGCCGGGCCTGATCGGGCTGTTCGGCTACTTCACCATCTGGTCGAACGTCTTGGTGGCGTTGGTGATGACGGCGATTGCGCGCCACGACCTCGATGCCAGCTGGCTGTCACGGCGCGGCACCGTCGCGGCACTCAGCGTCTACATCATCATCGTCGGCGCGGTGTACAACCTCATCCTCGCGTCGCAGTGGCATCCGGTCGGGCTGCACAAGCTCGCCGATACGCTGCTGCATACGGTGACGCCGCTTGCGGTGCCGTTGTTTTGGCTGGCGCTGGTGCCGCACGGCGGCTTGCGCGCCGGACAGGCGCTGGCGTGGCTGGGGTTCCCGGCCGGCTATCTCGGCTTTGCGATGGGACGCGGCGCGCTCACCGGCAAATATGCCTATCCTTTTCTTGACCTGACCAAGCTCGACGGGGCAACGGTAACGCGCAACATCGTGCTGCTGTTCGCGCTGTTCGTGGTGCTGGCGCTTGTCGTCATCGCGCTCGACCGCGGGCTGGGGCGCCTGTCACGACAAACAAGAATCCAACCCGGGGAGTAAAGATGCATCCGTTCGTCCACGCCGCCAGCCATCCCGACCGCATCGCCACCGTCATGGCGGGCAGCGGCGCCACCATGACCTATGGCGAGCTTGAAGCACGGTCGAACCAGGTCGCACATCTGCTGCGTGCGAACGGGCTGAAGCGCGGCGACACCGTCGTCGTGTTCATGGAAAACAATCTCGAATATCTGGCGATCTGCTGGGGCGCGCAGCGCGCCGGGCTGGTTTATGTCGCGATGGCGACCAAGCTGACCGCCGAGGAAGCCGGCTATATCGTCAGCGACTCGGGCGCTTCGGTGATCTTCGCCGGCGCGTCATTGGCCGCGGTCGCGGCGAACCTGCCGGTGGTCACGGCGCGCTACGCGCTCGGCGGCACTATTGCCGGCTATGAACCCTACGAAACCGCCGTCGCCGCGCAGCCGACCAGCCGCATCGCCGACGAATCCTGCGGCCGCGACATGCTTTATTCGAGCGGCACCACCGGCCGTCCCAAGGGCGTGCGCGGCGCGCTGCCCGAAGGCAAGCTCGAGGACGGCGAGGCGCTGACCGGCATGGTGGCGATGCTCTACGGCTTCCGCCCCGGCATGGTCTATCTGTCGCCCGCCCCGCTCTATCATGCTGCGCCGCTGCGCTATTGCATGTCGGTGCACCGCTACGGCGGCACCGTCGTGGTGATGGAAAAGTTCGACCCCGAGGCCTACCTCGCCAACATCGAGAAGTTCCACATCACCCACAGCCAGCTGGTGCCGACGATGTTCGTGCGCATGCTCAAGCTGCCCGAAGACGTCCGCAACAAATACGACCTGTCGTCGCTCGAAGCCGCAATCCACGCTGCCGCGCCCTGCCCGGTCGACGTCAAGCAGGCGATGCTGGCGTGGTGGGGCCCGAAGATCCACGAATATTATTCGGCCACCGAAGGCGCCGGCTTCACCTCGATCGGCCCGAAGGAATGGCTTGAACGGCCGGGCTCGGTCGGCAAGTCGATCCTCGGCACGATCCGCATCCTCGACGACGACAACAACGAACTGCCGCCGGGCGTGCCGGGGCGCATTTTCTTCGCCGGTGGGCCGGGTTTTTCGTATCACAACGACCCCGAAAAGACCGCCGCGACGATCACCGAGCACGGCGCGACGTTCGGCGACATCGGCTATGTCGATGCCGACGGTTACCTGTTCCTCACCGACCGCGTCGCCTACATGATCATTTCGGGCGGCGTGAACATTTATCCGCAGGAAGCCGAAAACGTCCTGACGATGCACCCCAAGGTCGCCGATGTCGCGGTGTTCGGGGTGCCCGACGAAGTCATGGGCGAAGCCGTCAAGGCCGTCGTCCAGCCGCACAACTGGGCCGACGCCGGCCCTGAATTGGAGGCCGAATTGCTGGCGTTCGTGCGCAGCAAGCTCAGCCACGTCAAATGTCCCAAGACCATCGACTTCCTGCCCGAACTGCCGCGCCACGATACCGGCAAGCTGTACAAGCGGCTGCTCAAGGACAAATACTGGGCGAAAGCCTGAACCATCACCTCTGGGGAGACCAAAAATGTCACAGACCGCCACTGCCGCTGCCGTCGCAGCCAATCCCGCCGAAGTGCTCTACAGCGTCGCCAACCATGTCGCGACGATCACGCTCAACTGCCCCGAGCGGATGAACACCATCAGCCACACCATGCTCGGCGACATCACCGAACTGATGCTCAAGGCCGACAATGACCCCGCCGTCCGCGTCATCGTGCTGACCGGCACCGGCCGCGCCTTCTGCGCCGGGCTCGACCTGACCTCGGCCACCAAGGGCGAAGGCGGCGTCGCCAACGCCAGTTCGAACCCGTCGAACCTCGACCTC
>CALDHQ010000583.1 GCA_937894055.1 uncultured Polymorphobacter sp. | reverse complement strand
TCGAAATTCTCACCGTGCTCATCGGCAGCAAATTGCTGATCGATGCCTGGCCGCATCTGACATGAGCGACAGCGTGTTGCGCCTGCTGTTCCAGACTCAGGCCGGAAGGCTGGGGCGGGCACTGGCAGGGCAGCTCGATGCCAGTGTGCTCGATGCCCGTGTGACTGGCCACCTGCTCCATACGCTCAAGGCGGCGGCGCTGTCAGCCGATGAAGCGCTGCTGGCCACGCAGTGTCACGCTGCCGAAAGTGCATTGCTGGTTGCCGATGCCGACACCTTGCGACAAGCGCTGGCTGCTCTGTTGGCGATGCTGGACCTGTCGGCGCCGGTATCGGACACCGTGCCTGCGATGACGCTGACGGCGCTGCAGCTGAGTCTGCGCAGCGGCTTTGCGGCAAGCTTGCGCATGGCTGGTCAGCGCGGTGTGCTCAGGCTCGACATTGCCGAAGGCGCCGCACGTGGCCTGTTCAAGGTCACCGATATCGACATCGCGACCAGCATGGTCGCCGGCGCGATCAGCGGGCTGGCGCTCGACCTGCATCGCGGTAGCTTGCCGGTTGCGGCAATCGACGCGGCGACGTGCGCGTTGCTGGTCCAGCTCGGGCTCGACGAGCACACCGCCGAACAGCTGGGCCATGCGCCGGTCGATTTTCCGCCACCGCCGGAACTGCCGATGCGCTGGCTGGCACTGCCGCCGGTCGCCGTGGGTGAAACGCGATGAAGCACAGCAATGACAAGGGCGTGGTGCTGGCCAAGGGCGCGGCGGGCTTCGACGCGGCACTGCTCGGCACCAGCTTCAACGCGCAGGACCCCGGCCGCCGGCCCGACCTGATTGTTCAGGCCAATGATGTCGATGATGTCATCGCCGCGGTCCGGCGGGCAAATGCCGAAGGGCTGGCCATCGGCATCTGTTCGGGCGGCCACAGCTGGGCGCAGAACCACATCCGCGAGGGTGGCATGATGCTCGACCTGTCGCGGCTGGACAGCATCACCGTCGATGCCGCCAGCGGCATTGCGATCATCGGCCCGGGCTGCCTGTCGGGCGATCTCAACGCCGCGCTGGTCAGGCACAAGCTCTTCTTCCCCGTCGCGCACGCCTACACCGTCGGCATGGGCGGCTTCCTGCTGCAGGGCGGTTTCGGCTGGAACAGCCGCGCCAATGGGCTTGCCTGCCAGAACGTCATCGGCATCGATGTCGTGCTCGCCGACGGCAGCCTGGTGCACTCCAGCGCCGACGAGAACCCAGATTTGCTGTGGGCGGCACGCGGTGCCGGCCCGGGCTTCTTCGGCGTCGTCGTGCGCTTTCACCTGCAGCTGCGCCCGCGCCCAAAGTTTATCGGCATGAAGATGCAGGTGTTTCGCATCCGCCACCTCGAGGCGGTGATGGCCTGGGCTGACCGCGCCGGTCCCGATGTTCTGCCCTCGGTCGAGTTTCAAATGGTCTTCAACCGGCGCGCAGCCGGCATCTTCGCGCACGGTATCGAGGTACTCGCGCCGGTGCTCGCCGACAGCTGGCGCGAAGCCCGCGACGCCGTCGCCTTCATCGCCGACAGCCCGATCCGCAGCAAGGCCAGCCTGACGCTGCCGCTGCTGCCGATGTCGCTCGGCCTGATGATGAACACCGGCGAAAAGACGCTGTTCCTGCCGAACACGCGCTGGACCGCCGACAGCATGTGGATGAACGAACCCATCGAACCACTGCTGCCGGCGCTGCGCGCGATTGCCGACAGCCAGCCGGCGGCGCCAAGCCATGCGCTGTGGCTCAACTGGAATGCGCCGGCGTCGCGCCCCGATATGGCGTTCTCGCTCGAAGCGCGGACGTATCTGGCGCTTTACGGCGGCTTGCGCGGTGCGGCGGCGAACCCGGCGGACGAAAGCTGGGCCACCGATCACATGCGTGCGTTGCAGGCGCATAGCGTCGGTGTGCAGCTTGCCGACGAAAATCTCGGGCGGCGGCCGGCGCCGTTCATGGCGCCCGCCAATCTGGCGCGGCTCGATGCCCTGCGGGCGCAATATGATCCACAGGGCCGATTCAATCCATATATGGGACGTGTCGCATGATGCGCAGCAAGCCCGTCGCCGGGCGTTATCTCGGTTACCGTGCGGCCGATGAGGCGCAGCGTTATGCGCGCTTCTACAACCCCGAACTTGCGCCGCTGGCACCGCATGTCTGCGCGGCGCTCGACCGCGGCGTTGTACCCGATGTGCTGTTGCCGCCTTTGGAAGGCGCGCCCGAAAACCTGTTCGGCAGCGCCGCTGTGCTCGAAGACGGCTTCGTGCTGACCGATGACGGCGGCATGCGCGTCAGTATACGCACTGCGATGCCGGGGGTGACGCCGGCGATGATCGACTGGTGGTTCGGCTGGCACGGCGACGCTGCCGCCAAGTACAAGCTGTGGCATCCGCAGGCGCATGTGCATGTCGCGTGGCGCGATACACCGCCAGCCGCTGCGGGCCGGGCGCGCTACATCGGCCAGACCTCGATCGTCGACGAGTATATCGGCAGCGACCTGGTGCGCGGCGCGATCCGCTTTGTGCCGCCTGTCGAATTGGGCTTCACCGACCGCAGTCTTGAACCCGGCGGCACCGCGACCATCGTCTGTGCGCGACTCGGGCTAGCCGATGCGCCGATCGATATCGGCTATCTCGCGCACCAGGTGCGCAGCGTGCCGGGCGGCAGCGAAATGCGGTCGCGGTTCTGGATGGGCGGGCGGCATGTCGCCGGCCGCAACCTCGCCGGCAGCATGGCGGCGACGGTGGCCAAGCGCGTGCTGCGGCTGACCGAGAGCGATGCCCGCAACCTGCTGGTGCATTGCGGGCAGGAGATGCCGCATCTGGCGGCGTTCCTGCCGGCGCTGTTCGCCGAATTCGGCGACGACGCCTGACCGGGTGGGCTGTCACTTTTTCGCAACGCACCACTGACACGCGTTTGTCACACCCCGCGTGTAGAGGCTGCCGCATCGCAGACGATGAGGTGGCCGTATGGCAACACAGGTTCAATCGGCAGCGGTCGAAGTGCCGCAAATGCTGCACCGCGCGAAATCGGGTTTTCGCAATGCCGAGCTGGTGCCGATGCTCCCCGACTGGGGCGAGGGCGACGATGAACCGGTGCCGGCCCGCGGCAAGATCAAACTGCGCACCGTCTGGATTTCGGACATCCACCTCGGCACCGCCGGTTGCAACGCGACGCTGCTGCTCGACTTCCTCAAATCGGTGCAGCCAGATCGGAAGAGCACACGTCTGAACTCCAGTCACGCCAATGTA
>CALDHQ010000582.1 GCA_937894055.1 uncultured Polymorphobacter sp. | reverse complement strand
CAGCGCCGCCACCAGAAACTCATCGAAATTGCCCCGGCGCACCTGCCCGCCGGCACCGAGACTGCGCTGCTCGACGCGGCGCTGCGGCTCGGTCGCGCCGCGCACTATGACAGCCTCGGCACCGTCGAATTCCTGCTCGACGCCGATGACGCCGACAATTTCGCCTTCATCGAAATGAACCCGCGGCTGCAGGTCGAACACACCGTCACCGAGGAAATCACCGGCATCGACCTGGTGGCGACGCAGATCCGCATCGCCGCCGGCGCGACGCTCGCCGACCTCGCCTTGTCGTCGGGCCACCGCGGCGTCGCGGTGCAGGCGCGCGTCAACGCCGAAAGCGTCAGCGCCGACGGCGCGCTGCGCGCCAGCCACGCGGCGATCACGCGCTACGAAGCCCCCAGCGGCCCCGGCATCCGCGTCGACGGCTTCGCGCGCACCGGCACCCAGCCCAATCCGGCGTTCGATTCGCTGCTCGCCAAGGTCATCGCGCGCGGTGCTGATTTGCGCGGCGCACTGGCGCTGCTCGACCGCGCACTCGGCGAATGCGTCATCGATGGCCCCGCGACCAACACCGGCTTCCTGCGCGCGCTGATCGCGCACCCCGATGTCGTGGGCGACCGCATGACCACCAGCCTCGTCGATGCGGTCACCGCCGACTTGGTCGCGACGTTGCCCGTCACCGAAACTGCCGTCGCGCAAGTCGTGCCCGAAGGCCTCGTCGGCGTCCCCGCGCCGCTGTCGGGGCTGGTCGTCGCGGTATCGGTCGCGGTCGGTGATGCGGTGCGCGTCGGCCAGCAGGTCGCGGTGCTCGAAGCGATGAAGATGGAGCACGTCGTGACGGCACAGCTGTCGGGCATCGTGCGCCGCATCGATGCGGCGGTCGGCGCGGTGGCGAACGACGGCGGCGCGCTGGTGCTCGTCGAACCCGCCGAAGTCGCCGGCGGCAGCGCGGTAATTGCCGAGGCCCCCGACCCCGACCATATCCGCCCCGACCTCGCCGACCTGCTGGCGCGCACCGCCGCGACGCTCGATCCGCAACGCCCCGAC